>SUTT01000015.1 GCA_015152565.1 Cyanobacteria bacterium SIG27 | reverse complement strand
TTTTCGCCATTTTCCTATATTCCTATTTTATTATATTACTTCTGGAGCAAGAGAAATAATTTTCATGAAATTCTTTTCTCTTAATTCACGAGCAACTGGGCCAAATACACGTGTACCTTTTGGGCCACCATCTTTGTTGATAATTACTGCAGCGTTGTCGTCAAAACGGATAACTGAACCATCTTTACGTTTGATATCAGCTTTTGTTCTAACTACTACAGCAGAAACAACGTCAGATTTTTTAACTGCCATATTTGGAGTTGCATCTTTAACGGTAGCAACAATAACGTCGCCAACGCTAGCATATTTTTTATTACCAGAACCCATAACACGGATACAAAGAAGTTCTTTAGCACCTGTGTTATCAGCAACTTGTAATCTTGTTTCTTGTTGTATCATATCTTGTTACCTTATTTCTTTAAACTACTGAGCAACGCTTACAACTTTATCTAATGTCCATCTGATAGAACCAGATAGTGGTTTAGATTCAACAATTGTAACAACGTCACCAACGTGGCATTGATTTTCCATATCACGAACTTTAAAGTTCTTTGTGAATGTCATTGTTTTCTTGTATTTTTTGTGAGCTTTCTTTTCAGCAACTTGAACTACAATTGCTTTTTCCATTTTATCGCTCACTACTGTTCCTTGTTTTACTTTTTTAGGCATTTCGTTTTTTCCTTACGCTTGTAGCTCTTTTTGTCTTAAAACAGTTTTTGCTCTAGCAATTAATTTTTTTGTATTTTTAATTGAAGCAGTATTTTCAAGCTGTTTTAATTTATTGTGACCCATTCTTAAAGTGAATAATTCTTTTTTTGATTCAAGAATTAACTCTTTTAATTCGTCAACTGATTTTTCTTTTATTTCTTGAAGTTTCATTTTGTCTACCTACTTTTCTATTACTCTTAATTTGATAGGCAATTTTTGAGCAGCTAGTTCTAAAGCTTCAACAGCTTCGTTTCTGTTTTCAAAAGCTACTTCAAATAAAACTCTGCCCGGTTTAACAACCGCTACCCAATATTCAGGGTTACCTTTACCTTTACCCATACGAGTTTCAGCAGGTTTAGCAGTGATTGGTTTGTCAGGGAATATTTTAATCCAAACATTACCGCCACGTTTGATTTTTCTTGTGATAACACGACGTGCAGCTTCGATTTGTCTAGAAGTAATCCAAGCAGGTTCTAGCGCTTGTAGACCATATTGACCTAACTCAAGAGCGCAACCTCTTGTTTCAGTTCCCTTCATGTTGCCTTTCATTTTTTTACGAAATTTTGTTTTTTTAGGCATTAACATTGTTATATTTCTCCTAATTTTTTCCTAAGTTACGCTTGTTCGCTAACAGCATCTTGTTGTTCACCACGTTTTGGGCGTCTTTGAAAACGAGCGTTTTCTTTTGAAGCTGGTTTTTTAATTTTAATGTTTTGATCAGCTTTTTCGCCTGGAAGTAATTCGCCTTTGCAAACCCAAACTTTTACGCCGATTTTACCCATTACTGTATCAGCTTCTGCAAAACCGTATTGAACATCAGCTCTTAAAGTTTGTAGAGGAATTCTTCCTTCTTTAGCCCATTCAGATCTAGCAATTTCTGCACCACCTAAACGACCAGATACCATAACTTTAATACCTTGAACGCCAGCACGCATTGTTCTTTGCATTGCTTGTTTCATAGCACGTCTGAAAGCGATACGTTTTTCTAATTGAAGAGCAATGTTTTCAGCAACTAATTGAGCATCAACATCAATTCTTGCAACTTCTACAACGTCGATTGTAACGGTATTTGTTTTGATTAATTTTTGAACAGCAGCTCTTAATTCGTCGATACCTTGACCGCCACGACCTACAACGATACCAGGTTTCGCAGTAACTACTGTAATATTAACGTTATTAGCTTTTCTAGCAATATTAATTCTAGAAACGCCTGCAGTGTATAGTTTTTTCTTGATGAATTTTCTAATAACTGCGTCTTGTGCAATATTTAGAGCATATTGACCTTTTTTAGCAAACCATGTAGAAACCCATGGTTCAATGATACCTACTCTAAATCCGGTTGGATGTGTCTTTTGTCCCATGTCTTTCTCCTAGTCCTTTGCTACTTTCACTGTTAAATGAGATGTTCTTTTTAATCTTTTGTACATTCTGCCTTGAGCTCTTGCTCTAACACGTCTGTATGTAGGAGCTTCATCAGCAAAAATTTCAGAAACTTTAAGAACGTCTGCAGTTGCACCAAATTTTTCTGATGCATTAGCAATAGCAGCATTTAAGTTTTTTTCAACTATTCTAGCTGCAAAGTAAGGCATAAACTTAAGCATTCTTTGAGCTTCAGTAGCCTTTTTGCCACGGATTAGATTAATCACTCTGCGGATTTTTCTAGCCGTCATTTTAATATCTGTTTGTTTTGATATAGCTTCTTGCATTTTTCTATTTCCTTAGTTATTTCTTCTTAGCTGTCTTATCAGCGGCATGGCCTCTGTAAGTTCTTGTTAGTGCAAATTCACCTAATTTATGACCAACCATTTGTTCAGTAACATAAACTGGTACGTGAGTTTTACCATTGTGAACTGCAATTGTGTGACCAAGCATGTCAGGCACAATCATAGAAGCTCTTGACCAAGTTTTAATAACTTTCTTTTCGTTTTTTTCATTCATCATCGCAACTTTTTTCTCTAAAGATGGATGGATGTATGGACCTTTTTTTAATGAACGAGCCATCTATTTATGTTCTCCTATTTTTTTCTTCTTCTTACTATCAACTTGCTTGAAGCTTTTTTCTTGTTACGAGTTTTGTAACCAAGAGCTGGTTTGCCCCAAGGAGTTTTTGGATTACCACCTGGTCCTGTTTTACCTTCACCACCACCGTGTGGGTGATCAACAGGGTTCATAGTAACACCACGAACTGTTGGTTTGATACCTAAGTATCTAGTTCTACCTGCTTTACCAGTTGATAGGTTTTTGTATTCAGAGTTACCTAAAACACCGATTGTTGCATAACAATCTTTTCTAACCATTCTCATTTCTGAAGATGGAAGTTTTAAAGTAACATAGTTTCCTTCTTTAGCCATAACTTGTGCTGAGTTACCAGCGCTTCTAGCCATTTTACCGCCTCTGCCAGGTCTTAATTCAATGTTGTGAACTAAAGCACCTAGAGGAATGCAATCTAGAGGAAGTGCATTACCAGTAGCAATTTCAGCTTCTGGACCAGATACAACTTTATCGCCTACTTGAATACCTTCCGGGCAAAGGATGTATCTTTTTTCACCATCAGCATAGTTAACTAAACAAATTCTAACGTTTCTGTTAGGATCGTATTCAATTGTCATAATAGTGCCAGGGATACCCATTTTATCTCTTTTAAAATCGATAACACGGTAAGCTCTTTTATGACCGCCACCAATGTGTCTTGTTGTGATACGACCAGTATTGTTTCTACCGCCTGATTTAGTTAATGGTTTAACTAAAGATTTTTCAGGAGCAGATGTTGTAATTTCAGCATAATCTGGTCTTGTCATACCACGTTGACCAGGTGATGTAGGATTAATTTTTCTAGTTGCCATAATCTTATACTCCTGTCAATTCTTCGATTGGATCGCCAACTATTGTAACAATAGCTTTCTTTCCACTTTGAGTTCTGCCAAATTTCATGCCCATTCTTTTTTGATGAGAAGGCATGTAAACCGTTCTAACTTTCTTAACTTTGCGGTTTGGGTAAGCCAATTCAACGGCTTGTGCAATTTCAACTTTAGAAGCATCTTTAACTACTTCAAAAGTGTATGTATTATTAACCGTAGCCATCATTGATTTTTCAGTGATGATAGGTTTTTTAATAATGCTATATAGTCTTTCTTTGTTGGTATTTGTCATTATTTTGCCAACCTTTCAGTAATTGAGTTGATAGCAGCTTCAGTTGCGATAATTGTATCAGCTTCAACTAAATCTTTAACATTTAAGTTTGATGGTAATAATAATTTAACGCTTGGAATATTTCTTGCAGCTAAAACAAGATTTTTGTTTTCATCTGCCGCTAAGTCAGCGATAATTAAAATTTTACCAGTAGCATTTAAGTCTTTTAAAGCTTTTACCATAACTTTAGTTTTAGCTTCAGAAATTTCTGAGAAATCTTTAACTACTGTCATGATATCTAATTTAGCGCTTAGAGCTGATTTAAGAGCTAATTTTCTAGCTTTTTGAGGAAGAGCTGTTTCATAGCTTCTAGGTTTTGGTCCAAAAATAACGCCACCGCCTCTGAATAATGGGCTTCTTAAAGAACCTGCTCTAGCTCTACCAGTACCTTTTTGTTTCCATGGTTTTTTACCGCCACCAGAAACTTCAGCTCTTGTTTTAGCACATGCTAAACCAGCACGAGCATTGTTTAATTGTCTTTTAAGAGCTAAGTACATAACGTGTACATTTGGTTCTACGCCAAATACTGAACCTTCTAGGTTCATTTGACCTAATTCAGAACCTTGAGTTGATAAGATTTTTACTGTTTTATTTTCTGTAGTCATCATGCACCTCTAATTCCATTTAGTCCTAGTTGGTTTTACAGTAACTAATTTGCCTTCAGGACCAGGAATAGCACCTTTAATAAGCAATAAGTTTTTATCAGCGATAACTTTAGCAACAGTTAATTTTGTAACTGTAACTTTTTCGTTACCCATGTTTCCAGCCATTCTCTTACCCTTTACAACACGGCTTGGAGTTGTACCAGCACCGATTGAACCAGGAGCTCTATGGTTTTTAGAACCGTGACCCATTGGTCCTCTAGAGAAGTTGTGTCTTTTAACAGTACCTTGGAAACCTTTACCGATTGAACGACCTGTAACGTCAACTTTTTGAACATTTTCAAGAACTTCTAGTGAAATTGTTTGACCTACTTCAAATTTAGAAGCATCTTCAACTCTGAATTCTTGTAAATGTCTGAAGTTTTCTAAGTTGTTTTTCTTAAAATGACCAATTTGTGCTTTTGTTAAGTGTTTTTCTTTAGCAGCAACTACGCCAACTTGAATAGCTTCATAGCCATCAGTTTCAGTAGTTTTTACTTGAGTTACAACAGCTTTTTCAACAGCAACAACGGTAACTGGTATGCAAAGACCAGTTTCGTCATATATTTGTGTCATTCCAAGTTTTGTTCCAATAACACCTAATGTCATGTTAAACCTTTCTGTTGTGAGAGCTACTTCTTTTAAAGTTTTTCTCTTGTTTGTACTTACTGGCTTTGTTTATTACTAAACTCTGCCTTTCTAAATAGATCACATTAATATTCAATTGTCATGTGTCTGAGTGATGTGAGATATCTTATAGTTTTACTTCGATATCTACGCCTGAAGGAAGATCCATTCTAGATAATTCTTCAGTTGTTTGTTGAGTTGGATCATAAATGTCGATAATTCTTTTATGAGTTCTCATTTCGAAATGTTCACGAGATTTTTTATCTACGTGAGGTGAACGAAGAACGCAATAAACTCTACGTTTTGTAGGCATTGGGATAGGACCAGCTACTGTTGCACCAGTTCTTTTACCAGTTTCTACAATTTTAAGAGCAGAACTATCAATCAATTGATGATCGTATGCTTTTAAGCAAACTCTGATTCTTTGTCTTTTTGTAGTGCTCATTTTACGTTTATTACCTTTTCTAAGTAGTCTATACGTGCATATTATAGCGTATTATAAACAAAATCGCTCGTCAACAAGTTTTTTGGATTTTATTTTTAAAATATTTACATATCTTTAAAATTCGTGAAGAAAATTTTTTGCTAACAAATTTATTTTTTTTAACAAACTTCTTATATGACCCACCAATGGTTTTAACAAAAAAACACCATCGCTCGACGCAATGGTGTTTTTTTAACGTTTCAACTCTGGCTTACGCTTTTGCTCCTGTGGGTATTTCGCTATAATTTGCTATCGCACAGCTGCCGCAAATTTAGCTCAATTATCCTACGTCGCCTATCAACAGCTCAAACTAAAAACAGCAACACTAAACGCATTGCTGTTTTTAAAAGTTTTTCGCTCTGGCTTACGCTTTTTGTGCTTCTTCAACAAGAACTTTAAAAGCTTCTGGCTCATTAGCTGCTAATTCAGCTAACATCTTTCTGTTAACTTGAATATCAGCTTTTTTAAGCATATTCATAAATTTAGAATAGCTTAAGCCCATTTCTCTAACAGCTGCGTTAATTCTAACAATCCAAAGAGAACGCATATTTCTTTTTAGAACACGTCTATCTCTGTATTGATATTTTAATTTTTTCATTACAGCGATGTTAGCAACTTTAAAAATTCTGCTTCTTGCGCCTAAGAAGCCTTTAGCTAGTTTTAATATTTTTTTATGTCTTTTTCTTAATACGTTACCACGTTTAACTCTCATAGTTCACAACCTTCCTTATCTAGTGTATTTCTTTGCATACGGTAATTCTTTAGCAATCATTGCTAAATTTCCTTCGAAAACTTCTGTAGTTCCAGAAAGTCTTCCTTTTCTAGCAGGACTTTTGTGAGCTAATAAGTGACCTTTACCAGCTTTTTGTCTTAAAACTTTGCCAGATCCTGTGATTTTGTAGCGTTTTGCTGCAGATCTGTGTGTTTTCATTTTAGGCATTTTGTTTCTCCTTTTGTATAATACAATCCCTTGTGGCATACCAAAGCCACTTTAGGTAATTAATATCTTATTTTAAATATAAAGTTTTTGCAAGATGGTGTTAAATTTTATGAATTTTGTGCTTGTTGAGTTTTTAAGATTTCAAGCATTTTTTGAGCATACTCACATTTATCTTCATCTTTTTTATGCATTATTCTTATATAACCTTCAAGAAGTTTTATAGAATCTTCTAAACTAACTTCTTCACAATTAATTGCCAAATCAAGAGTTAAATCTAAAATATTATCTGAATAATTATTATCAGAGAAATAATCATAAGTATAGCATGCAGCTATGATTTCAGCTTTATAAACTGGCTTTAAGGCTTTAAATTCAGCACTTTCTAACTTTTCTTTTGCATTTTTAGGCTCTAAATTTTGCCAAAATACTCTAGATTTAGTATGGTCGTAATCATGCTTTTTATAAGTATTCATGGAATTATAGGCTTTTTTACCCAGTTTATCTGCGATTTTATTTTGAATATCCCAACTGTCAACTTGGCAAAAATAATAATCTTTTTCAAGTAACTCAATTAATAATTCATTTGGAAAATTTTCTATTGCTAAATCAAATTGTCCATATTTTGCTAAAGCGCTAAGGCAGGTTGCTTGAGTGCTCCAAGGGCCCATATATCCAATACCAGAATAAATATCAGGATACTTCTTTGGAGTGAGTCTTTTAAGTAAAAGTGAAAAATTGCTTGAATTAGCCCCATAGCCACATTCTTTATCTCTTTCAATTACTTTCATTGCGAATGCTTTGTGTTCAGACTCTTGAATTAATTTTGCTAAGTCTTTAGAAGAAAAATTTTGCAATGCGAAACGTAGTTTATTGGTGTAAAATGGGTCAATTAAATCGCTATCTTTATATAAACCAAAAGATAGAAGATAATTAGATATATGTTTGCATATAATTTCAAAAATCATGTCTTTATGTTTAGTTTCAACCAAGCTAGAATATGAGCTTTTGACTAATTTTTCAACATCGCTAGATTTGCAATTTTTGATTATTCTGCGCAAAACTCGTGGGTCTTTTTGCAAAATTGAATCTAAATAAGTAACAGGTTTACCATTTTCTTCAACTTCATTTCTGCTTGTGTAGAATTTTGCAATTTTCTCACTACCCATTTTAGCTAAAATGACATCAAAAGCATCATTTAAACACACAAAATGATTTTCAGTTGTATAAAGAATTTTTGAAATATCGCCCTTTAAAAATTCCTTTAAATCTTCCAGCTTTAATCTATCAACAATATATTCAGCTCCCAATTTAGATGAAGCTTCAAGTAAATTACGGTCGTTTTTATCTCCAAATTTACTTTCGTTAACGAGTTTCAAAAATTCATCATAAGGAATTTCATCAAGAATTGCTATTGCTTTTTGTGTTAATGCTTTGCTTTTATTGCTTCTATCTGTAAGTTCAACAATAGCTTCATCAAATCTTTTTTGCTTTAAAGATTGCTCAATTTGTGCTTTTTGCACATCTGAAATTTTTGCCATTCCAAAAGCTAAATCCCTATTTTGCACCACGAAACTTGGTTTTGTTGCGCCTTGTTTTTGCGTTTTATTAATTTTGCAAAAGTTTAGATAACTAACTGGAGAAATTTTCATTTTTAACGCCTTTCATGTATTTATCTATACAACACAAAAACATATTTTCTTTTTTGAATTTTATCCTTCGCTTGTTACAAATATTTACACAAAAAAATGGGGCTTTCGCCCCAAACTGTCTGGAATTAAGAATAGCTGGAAGTATGAAAAAGATTAATTATATATAACCTTTTATTTCCAGCTATTTCAATTATCCACTTGTCTATAAATAAACGTTTAATAGATTAGCTCATTCATCTATCGTTTATTTGGCGTATGCGAGCGCAAAAATTCAATTTCTTTTTCGCCAGCAACTCGAACTCTACCATCGAAATCTACAAAAATATCATATACATCCCTATTTGGAGATTCAGCACGAGAGTTTGGCTGTTTACCACTATGCTCCTCTGCGCCATTTACATCGACCCTAATTTGTATTGAAGATTTTGACCCTTTTTCAAAATCACTCTCAACAACCCAACTTATACTATCAGTTGTTTGAAAAATGCAAGTTTTACCTTTTGGATCATTAGCATCATTATATTTATTTTCTTTAACAGGAGTAGCAGGACTTGCTGGGGCTGCAGGATCTGCTGGATCAACTTCCGGAGTAGCTGCAGCAGGAGCTGTACATTCTTCAGGATCAGCATACACATTTAACTTTCTTGCAAAGAAACAGCAAAATTTATAATCGCCTTCAAATTCAATATTTGTACCTTCTACCATTGCTTTTTCTTTATTATAAAATCCAAAAGCATTAGGATCATAAGGATACACACTCTCGTCATTCACAAGTTCGCCCACTGCACGCTCCGTGATTTGATAAGCTTTTTTAAACATAACTTTTTCCTTGTCCGGTTGCAAACCATCCAAAGAACTTAACATAATCGCAGCTAATACGCCAACACAGGCGATAACAATTGCAATTTCAGCTAATGTAAAACCAAATTTTTTCATATTTTATTTCCTCTATAATGGTTTAATTTTAGCATGTTTAATTACGATTGTCATTTGTTTTTATAGATTTTAAATTTAATGTTTAGTAGAAAGTAGATTTTTACCCCAAAGAACTTGCCGACAATTGCTACGACGGCTATCAAATACACTAACTCACTTTCTAAACGAAAGCGAGTTAGTGTGCTGGCTTTCGCATTAAAAAAAGGAGAGGTTACCCTCTCCAACACGATTTAAAAAAATAACATGAAATTTTATAACATTTTTCTAATACAACGTACCGAACCAGAATATGGATAACCAACATTTTGTTGCACCGCTCTTCCTCTTTCTAAATGATATTTATTAGGATACACGCTTGCATGAATAAAAAATGGATAACAATCATTTCCATCAGCTCCAAGACATCTATTTTCTCCCCAACTGCATTGAGGTGAATTATATCCAGAATATTCGTCACAAAGCTGAAGACCCTCAGAACCCAAACCAATAGATAAAGCTTCTAATCCCATACTTGCAAGTTGATTTTTAGTCGGCAAAGACCAATCGGTATACCCTTGATAATCAAGATTATCACACAATGCTGCTGCTGCGTCATAATTACACAAAGTCCTTGTGCAAGAATTATAATCTGCACTAGCGTCACAAGCTACTGATGTATTCCCATACCAACAACATTTACCAGAACAAGATGTTGCACCAGAATCCGTAGTTCCCGCTTTTGTCATTGTAACACCAGCATTGGTTGGATAAGGAATTTCTTGCGGATTAAACGTAGTATTACCTATATTAAATTTAGTTAAACAATATGGTTCATTATCAATTCTAATTTTTATTGCTTTTGTACCACAACCCGTCCAAGCGCAAGCGCCGCTTCCGTCTAATTCATAACCATCATTACAAATTGTGCAAATTCCAGTATTAGCATTACACCTTTTACAATTCTGAGTTTTAGTGGAGCACGCAACACAATCAGCACCATTCAAATATGTTCCAACACTGCAAGATGACATTTGTTCAGCTGCGCTCATTTTTCTTATGCATCTTGTGGAGCCAGCATACGGATAGCCAACATTTTGTTGATTTGCTGCACCTTTTTCAAGGCGATATTTTTTAGGATATTCACTTGCATGAATAAAAAATGGATAACAATCATTTCCATCAGCTCCTAAGCACCCATTTTCTCTCCAACTGCATTGAGGTGAATTATATCCAGAATATTCGTCACAAAGCTGAAGACCAGCAGCATCAAGTCCAATTGAAATACTTGGTAAATTTAAACTTGCTAATTCATTCTGCGTTGGTAAACGCCAATCATTATAACCATTATAAACTAAATTATCGCAAGCAGCCGAAGCGCCATCAAAATTGCATAATGTTCTATTGCAAGTACCATAGCCTTTATCATATTGATCGCAAAAATTTGATGTAGTACCATACCAACAACATTTGCCCGAACAAGATATTGCGCCACTTGAAGTTGTTCCTGCCTTAACAAGGGTAACAGCGCTCTCAGGAATTGGCACTTCAAGCTCGTTTACCGTAGTATAGCCGACATTATATTTCGTAATGCAGTAAGGTTCACCACCAAGTGTAACTTTTATTGCTTTAGCTCCGCAACCCGTAACCATACACGAATCACCATTTAATTCATATCCATCAGCACAGAGCGTGCAAGTACCATTTTTAGTGTTGCACTCTTTGCAATTTGAGGTTTTAGTAGCACAAGGTTCACATAAACCCTCGCTTGCTTCGTAAGTACCAACTGAACATTGCGAAGATGAGTCCGTAGATTTGACTCTGCGAATACATCTAACTGAGCCAGCATACGGATAGCCAACATTCTGTTGATTTGCTGCACCTTTTTCAAGGCGATATTTTTTAGGATATTCACTTGCATGAATAAAAAATGGATAACAATCATTTCCATCAGCTCCTAAGCACCCATTTTCTCTCCAACTGCATTGAGGTGAATTATATCCAGAATATTCGTCACAAAGCTGAAGACCCTCGGAACCCAAACCTACAGATAAATTAGGTAAATTCATATTGCTTAGTTCATTTTGCGTTGGTAAACGCCAATCGTCATAACCATTTAAAACCAAGTTATCACAAGCTACCGAAGCTCCATCAAAATTACAAAGAGTTCTTGTACAAGCATTATATTCACCAGAAGCATCGCAACTAGCTGAAGTTACACCATACCAGCAACATTTACCAAAACAGCTTGAAGCACCTTCAGAAGTTGTTCCTGCTTTAGCTAAGTTTACAACACCGGATGGAATTGGTATTTCGCTTGAATTTGTGGAAATGTTGCCCAGATTGTATTTAGTAATACAATAATCAACACCACTCAAAGTTATTTTAATTGCTTTATCTCCACAACTATTCCAAACACATTTTTTATTTTCTAAAATATAGCCATCAGCACAAACATTACATGTGCCATTAGAATTATTGCAAGTTTTACAGTTTGGAGTTTTATTAGAACACGGAATACAAGAAGAACCAGATAAAAAAGTCCCTGGGGAGCAAATAGTGGCACCTTCATTATTTTTTATTTTTCTTATACATCTTGTTGAGCCAGCATACGGATAGCCAACATTCTGTTGATTTGCTGCACCTTTTTCAAGGCGATATTTTTTAGGATATTCACTTGCATGAATAAAATATGGATAACAATCATTTCCATCAGCTCCTAAGCACCCATTTTCTCTCCAACTGCATTGAGGTGAATTATATCCAGAATATTCGTCACAAAGCTGAAGACCACTTGCGCCTTTTCCAACTGTTAAATCAACTATATTCATGTTTGCAAACTCATTTTGTGTTGGCAAACGCCAATCATCATAACCGTTTAATACCAAGTTATCGCAGGCTGTAGAAGATGCATCAAAATTGCAAACAGTTCTATTGCAAGCACTATAATCAGCACTAGAATCGCAACTAGCTGAAGTTACACCATACCAGCAACATTTACCAAAACAGCTTGAAGCACCTTCAGAAGTTGTTCCTGCTTTAACCATTTGAATACCCGCACTTGTTGGATAAGGTATTTCTTTTGGATTTGTTGTAGCATTTCCTATATTAAATCTAGTAATGCAATATTTTTCTCCAGTAATATCGATTTCCATAGCTTTATCGCCACATGGGTCATTTTTCTTACATTGATTATCAGCTGTTAGGATATATTCATTACCGCATTTTGTACAAACACCTTCTCCATCAGCACAAGCTTCACAGTTTGGAGTAACAGAAAGACAAGAACGACAAACCGTTTCACCTGTTGGCATATATGCCCCAAGTCCGCATTCAGAACTTGGAGTATCAGGAGTAGGAACAGGAACACTAATCGTGCCTCCACCTCCAATTGTAATACCAGAAGAAGAAAGTCTTTTAGTTATAACGGGCGCCAACGCTGCGACAATTAAACTTACGATAATTAATGCTACTAATATTTCCACAAGGGAAAAACCCAAAAACTTTTTCGTGTTACTCTTCATATTTGACTCTTATTTTCGTACAGTATACAAACATGTATATCAACTATTTATATATTTGTCAATCGAATAAATGTAAAATAATGTTTTATTATGCTCAACATCAAACAAGAAATTCAAATAATACTTTTAAAAAACGGTTTATCAATGAGAAAAATTGCCGAATTATTGAGACAAAAAGGTCTAGATGTCCCAAAAGCAAGCGGGCTTTCATATCGCTTTAATCAAAAAAGAGTATTATTTGAAACAGTGCAAGAAATTTTAGACTATTTAGGTTATGAATTAACAATTGTTAAAAAATCACAAAACAATAATTAAATGTTAAAATAATTTTATGAAAAAATTAGATATGTCACTAGGGCAATTTGTTGTCCACAAAAGAGAAGAATTAGAATTAACTCAAGAAGAATTAGCTTTTAAATCTAGCCTTACATTAGAGCAAATTCAATCTATCGAACAAGGATTGGAATTATTTTTGCCATCTACAATTAGGCAGAAATTAGCTAAAGGCTTAAAAATTGACAACAAAGAAATAAAACAATATGAAATAAAAATTGATTATACTTTAGGCAAAAATTCGACAATGGATTCTATTCGAGAAGCAATTTTATTAAATTCTCAAAATCCAAATTTTGTAATTAATTGTCCTGTTTGCGGAGAAAAATTAATCACAAGAATTGCAAAACTTTATGATCTTGAAGATAACCTTATTTTAAGGCCAAAAGCAAGATGTTCAAAATGTCCTTTTCAATTGGTTGATTAATTAACCTCTGAAACTACTTGATTTCTACCATTTTCTTTTGCAATATATAAGCACTTATCAGAAAATTCGATGATTTCTTGTGGTTTTTCGCCATTGTCACCAACTGTAGAAACGCCAACACTGATTG
This sequence comes from Cyanobacteria bacterium SIG27, assembly GCA_015152565.1. Classification (GTDB taxonomy): domain Bacteria; phylum Cyanobacteriota; class Vampirovibrionia; order Gastranaerophilales; family Gastranaerophilaceae; genus RUG14156. The sequence continues at coordinate 30,558 of SUTT01000015.1, read as the reverse complement.
TAACGTTAACTTTTTCACCATTAGCCAGAATAAATTTATTGTTTCTTACGGCATTGCAGATTTTTTCTGCTGTGATTATTGCTTCAGGCTTTGCTGTGTTTGTTAAAATGATAGCCATTTCTTCGCCACCATAACGACAAACAAAATCTGAATTTCTTGAATTTTTCTTCAAAATATTTGCAACTTGTTTTAACACGCAGTCTCCTGATTGATGTCCGTATGTATCATTAAACTTTTTAAAGAAATCAATATCAATCAAAATTAAAGAAAACTTATTACCATAACGCATAAAATTGCTGACACTGTTAATCATTTGTTCTTGGAAAAATCTATGATTATACAATTGAGTTAACCCATCAGTAACTGCAAGCTTATAGGTTTGCTCATAATCTTTTGATTTTAGAAGATATTTTTCACAATATGTCAAAATAAAGATAGATATTGTAGAGATATAAGGCAATACAATTCCAACCCAAATGTTATATTGTAACATTAAAAATATAGAAACTGCACCATAGAATATTAAAGTAACAAGCAAAAATACAATTGTTTTAAAAACAGAAGCAGTTTGCAAAACACAATATCCAACAACCAAAGACATAAATATTGAAATAATAAATTCTGTTTTAGTCGATGTTCTTTTAATAAAGTTATTATCTAAAATATTATTTAAAAAGTTTGCATGAAGCTCAACCCCAGCAAGGTTAGATTCTGTAGGCACACTTTTAATATCAGATAGACTTGTTGCAGTTGTTCCAACATAAACCACTTTGTTCGCAAACATCTCAGTAAAAGAATTATCGTCGTGTTTTTGGGCGTATATAATTTCCCACAAAGGAATGTGTTTATAGGTTTTACCTGCTCCGTACCAGTTTAAAATAACTCTTTGAGTAACATCAAGAGGCATTTTATATTCATCATTAAAAATTATTTCGTTATTAATAATTGAAATTTCATCAACATTTAATAAATCCATTGCAACTTTTAAGGATAAATTCGGATAATAATCACCCTTATATTTAAATATTGGAGTAGTGTTTCTAATAACTCCGTCAGCATCACGAGTAACATTAATTGAACCAATATTATCTGTAATATCTGAAATTTCTTTCATTACGGCTCTTGCGTTTAAAAAAGTCACATAAGGACTATCAAACAAGCTTCCATCTTTAATTTTTAATTTTAATTTATCCTCCAAAACTGGAGATGTTCTAATTTTATCGCTATAGTTATCAAAATTCATTGAAAGATAAACATTATCGTATTTTTTAATTGCTTCAATAAAAGCGCTGTCGGATTTTTTATCGTTTAAATTAGCTTTTATAAAGAGCATATCAAAAACGATATTTTTTGGATTTGCTTTCTCGATATAATTAACGGTATCAGCCCAAACTTGCCTTGAAATAGGCCATGCACCATATTTATCCATAATATATTCATAAGTTGCATCATCAATTGCAACAATAACAATATCGTTATTTGCAATTTTATATTTAGAAACAAATTGTTGTCTTAAATCAAAAGAGCTTGCCTCAATTTTGGAGATAAAATTTTGAAAACTATTAAAATTTCCAACCCAAAACAACAAAGTAAATATTCCAACAACAATTAACGTATATACAATATAAGTTAAAAGTTTCTTGCATTTTTCGCTCATACTCATTCCAATCTAAGTTGTATAATAATTTGCATAATTCAGCTCATCAATTATTTGATAAACCGGATTGTTATCATTGAACTTCAATTTAATACCGAGTTTATAAACCACTTCTAAAAGGTCATTTTCTTTTGAAGTGGAAGATATAAATTTTAATAAACATTGTTCATTTTGACTGCAATTCATACACATTATTCTGCGATAGAATTAAACAGTTGTAATCAACCGTAAGAACAATTTCAAGGCAAAATTAATAATACAAACAATGTATTTTTACAATCTTGAAATAACTATGGTTAAATCTCTGCCTGTTCGATTAATTCCAATTGGGTCATATATAGTATGTTTATCTTTAATCATAGGGAATATTTTTTTAAGTTCATTGATTGTTTCGCCTGTAACATCAAGATTATGAATTGCAATATAATTTTTTGAAGCAGAGTCCGACTCTTGCATTCTTGTAGTTATTCCATGTGATTCAAATTCATCTTTAAGAGCTGTTGCATCATTCAACATAGAAGTTGCATACAAAATACCAACAGATAGATCTTTTAAATCAACGTCTTTTCTGTTTCTATAAACCATTTTATTGATTAATTCTTGAGTTTTATCAGGGTCAATTATCCAATAGCTAATAACTCCTTTTGTTGATGGAGAACCGGGAATTGTTCCAATTTGAATTGTTGAAGAATCAATATTTTTAGCCATTCCTAGATATTTTGCTAAGTCATAAGCAGATAAATCAGTTTGAATATATTCAGGCATAATTTTTAATATTTCAGGCAACTTAACAACAACTGTTGGCTCTTTTAAATGTGAAATTAAAGCATTAAAGAACCATTGCTGGCGCCTAATTCTTCCAATGTCACCAAATGAATCATGGCGAAATCTCAAAAAGCCCTCTACTTGCTTGCCTGTCAAGATGTGCTTACCTTGTTTTAAATTAATATGAAGCTTGCCTGCGTAATCGTCATATTTCATATTTTTTTCAATATAAATAGGCAAACCACCCAAAACATCGATTAATTTAATAACACCAGCGTTTGAAATTGCAAGATAGTTATGAATTTTAACGCCAAAAGTTTCCTCAACGGTTTTAACAGCTAATTTAGCTCCACCCTGAGAAAAAGCGTGGTTTATTTTATCAGTTTTATTTTTTCCTGCTATATAAACTTTAGAATCACGAGGAATTGAAATAACATTAATATTTTTCCCATAAGGAGCAATTGAAACCAAAAGCATAGTATCAGAGCGATTGCCCTTAAATGGATTATCTTCATTATACGCAGCATCAACTCCCATCAACAAAAGGTTTTGCGTTCTTGGCGAAAAATTAAAATTAAAATCAATTGGAGAACGAAGATGAGCTGATGTTCTAGCAGAATTATCACTTTCAATCGAATGATTAACAAAATAAAAAATACAACCAACAATTAAAGCCATTAACAACATAAATTTAGGGAAATTGTTTGGCTTTTTAATTCTTCGTCTTCTTTTATATTGAGGTCTGATAGGTATTCTATAAACCTGCATTCTATCTTCAAGACTGCTATTTAATCTGTTGGTATTATTATTCACGATTGGTATTATATCACATAAAAAAATAACTAAAAATTTATTTTTCAATATATACACAAACTCCACTATTTAGTGTATTATTCTATTAACTAAGAAAGTAGGATAGTTTTGCTTAAAAAAGTTTATTTTCATTCGTTGATAACCATTTTAGCGCTTAGCTCTTTTTCTTTTGCGCAAAATCTCGAGCAAATAAAAGAAATAAAGCAACAAGCAATTGCGCTTTATTCTACACAAAATTACGACGAAGCTTTTAAATTACTAGATAATCTACCAAAAAACGAAAAAAATGAAGACGATTTTTTGTTAATTGCAAACATTTATCAAGAAAAAAACGACGATAATGCTGCAATTCAAAATTTAAACAAAGCCTTAGCTAAAAACCCATCTTTTTATAAGGCTTATTACAACCTTGGTTGCATTTTTGCTTCAAGAAAATCATACCTTTTGGCTGCGAACAATTTTGAACTTGCAATTAAATACAACAAAGCTTTTTCAAGCGCATACTATAACCTTGCTTATTGTCAAATTAAACTCAAAAACTACACCCAAGCAAAGAAAAACTTGCTAAAAGCAATCGAACTTGACCCGCAAAACAAAGACTATTACTTTAATTTAGCATATTGCTATAAAGAATTAAAAAAAGAAAAACAAGCCAAAAAAATTCTTGATGCGTATAATCAAATGAGCTAAATTTCAAAGCTTGATAATTCAATCATCTTTTTAAATTCTTCATATTTTTCGCTTAGTTCTTTAAATGTTCCAATATCGATTATCTTAGCGTTATCCATATATATTATCTTGTTGCAATTTTTTAAAATTTGAAATCTATGAGCAATTGTGATTATTGTTTTTTTGCCTTTTAATTCTTCTAAAATATTGTTAATTTTTTCTTGAGAAATAACATCTGATGAGCTTGTAATTTCATCTAAAATTAAAACTTCTTTGTTGGTTGATAAAATATTAGCTAATGCCATTCTTTGCTTTTCGCCATAAGAAGCAGAGGTTAAATTATCGCAATTATCGTTAATTTTTTTACAAATATTTTTTGCCTTATCATCCAATTCTTCAAACAAAATTGAAAAATCTTGCGATAAAAGCGCAATATTATTTTGCCATTTTTTCCTATTAATGTCGTTTAACAAGATATTATCAACTAAAACTTCTCCTTTTTGCGCTTTAAATAATCCAGCAATAATTAAAGACAAAGTTGTTTTGTAACATCCTGATTTTCCAACAATTCCAATAAAATCATTTTTATCAATTTTTAAATTAATATCTTTTAAGCCATTATCGTTTTCATAACTAAAACCCACATTTTTAAGCTCGATTGAATTTAAAAATTGCATTTTTTCGCTTGAATTTGATATGTTGAAATCACTAAATTTAAAATCAAATTCCAACAATTCCTGAACTAAACATTTATTTGAGTTCATAAAATAAAGGCAACTTTGCGCCCTATTTACAACTGGAGTCAATCTTAAAATTATAACACAAATTGCACAAAGAGAACCCATCAGCGCTTTATTATCAAAATTAGAAGTACAGAAAAATAAAACCAAAACTAAAACAAAAGTCATCATAATTGAAATTTCAGTAAGATGAACATGCAAAATCGAATAAAAATTACGATTTTTGTTTAATTCAATATATTTTTTGCTACTTTTTTTGACATCTTCTATGCATTCATTTTCTAAGTTGTTTAATCTGATTTCTTTAATATTATTAATTGTTTTATTAATCATATTTTCAAAAGACGAAAGATATAGCGAAAAATGTTTATCTTGATAGGTTGAATTTTTCTTTAAGTATTTATATTCAACAAATCCTAAAAAAGAAATAAATAACGTTGCAAAAAAAGCAATATAGGTAAATTTTACAAATAAGCAAGCAATTAAAATCAAACCAACGCAGCTATTTGCAACCAGATTAACAAACCTATAACAATATTGCCAAACAACAAAAGAAACTTTTGAAACGATATTCATTTTTTCGCTATTTGTTATTTTGTTGATTTTCAAATAATCTTGAAATAAAAAAATCTTTAATATTTTAATTATTATTTTTTGATTTAAATCTTGCAAAACACTATCACTGAATTTAAAAAACAAAAGAATATATATATTTTTTAATATATATATTAATGCAATTGAAATTCCTAAAATAAGAATAATGTATGAATTATCTGAAATATTGAAGCTTTGTGAAAAAAACTGAACAATTTTAGTACAAAACTGATTATCGGGCTTTATTAAAAATAAAACAAATTGATAAATCAAAATTAAGCCCATAAATTCAAACAAACCAGCAATTAAAGACAAGACAAAAAGCAAATAAAACTTAGCTTTTCCATTCTCATAAAAACGATTAATCAATGCATTAAACAAGCTTAAATTCAAAATAATTTCCTTGAAAAAAACTACTTATTTAATTATACTCTTATTTATGCAAAGTCTGTCAAGTAAAGAAAGTTTTTTTATAGGTTTAGCTCTATCGAACTCATCAAACTATGATAGCTCTGTTTGTGTACTAGATAGAAATTCAAATATTATTTTATTAGATAAATTTTATTATGCGCAAGATATAGACTATTTTTTTGAAACTTCACCATACACAAATTCAAGTGCAATTTGCGCAACTGTGCCATACGACAATAAACTTCTTGGTGGAAAATGGAGAATACATTCAAAAAACTATAAAGCCTTAGGTGACAACTTTAAAATAAACAGAAATGATTGGACAAACAGAGTTTCCAATAGATGCAGTGAGACTTTTATAAATTTAAAAGATAAAGGGTTAAAGTTAATAAGAGCGGATATTAATCAGCTAAGACAAGCTTATGGTTTAAATTCACACTATTTATCAAGAACAAGTATTGACTGTAAAAATCTTCAAACTTCACTTAAAATAAAATTTGGTTTTCAAGAATTGCCAGACAATATGCTATCAGCCTCTGCTTTAGAAGCAATAATCTGTTCTATTTTTGCAATGGAATATGTTAATAATATTCAAACATCAACAATGTTTAAAATAGATGATATTCCCGTTTTAGCAAGAAAAATAGATAATTAAACTTTACCTGTTAAAGAATCAATTTTATCTTTATAGAAATTCATATTAATATTTAATTTATGTCCAATTTCTAATAAATTTAGCATGATTTCTCTAACATCAATGTTTTTCTTTTCTTTAATCGAAGCAAAAAATTCTTCAAAATTTTCACAAAACATTTCATAAAAAACATTTTGAGCAGTACTTATCTCTGTTTCAATTTTCAATTTTTCCAACAATTCAAAGAAATTAATAAGCTCTTTTGTGTTTTTAATATTAACATCACTTTGTAAATTATTCATTAATTTAGACAAATTAAAAGATAATAAACTTCTCATTTTTGGAGTGTTTAATTTAATTTTAAATTTATCAGCTAATTTTCTAAGAGCTAAAAGTTTTTCGAGTTTATGCTTGTCGTCGTATTTTTTAATATCTGATAATTCTTCATCCAAGTTTGATAACAATGTATATTTAGCACAAACCCTAAACCCTTCAGGAATATCCATCCCCAAATCGTTCAAATAGCTAATCGGATGAAGAAGATTTTCATACATATCTTGATATGTCTGCGCAGTCTTTTGCAGTTTAGAATGAATCATATTCTCTAAAATATTTTTTCTTCTATCAATTGGAATATCTTTTAAAGAATAGAACTTAGAACCAAAATAAAGTTCAATCGCCTGAAGAGTTTCAACTATTCCGTCTTTTTTAAATACCTTGGAGATTTCTTTTGCTTCCAAATTAAAATCTTCAGCACACTTATAATCTTTTACGGCGCAAAAATAATCGTAATTTTGAGTTTGTAAAATAACATAAGACTTTTCTTTTTTCTCAAAAGTTATATCAGAAATAATATCAACTTTACCAAAGGATAAAATATTATCTAAGTTATTGTATTTTTTAAGATTGCTTCTTTTAACACTATAACAATATAGCTTAGTTTCTTTTAGGTCTTTATCTGCTTCAAAAGATGATTCTATAGCATATTGAGCTGTAATTTTTTCAAAACCGACAGCTGCTGTTTTAACCCATTTATTAAAAATATCTTTTCCGTTTCCAAATTCCGCAATGTTACTTTTTGCTTTTTGCAAAATAGAAAGGAATGTTTTTTCGTAATTTGTTTTTGAAAATTCACAAGCTAATTCCATTGCTCTTGCTGCATATTTCATAATTTGGGTTGTTTCAATGCCTGAAATATCTGCAAAAAACCAGCCACAACTAGTATACATCAGCTGAGAAAAGCGCTGAATTTCCATTAATTTAATTGCTTTAACTTTATCTTGAGCATTTAAATTTTTCTTTGCATTTTGTTTAAAGAAATTATTAACACTCTCTTCGCTTCTATCTAAAATAACATCAATATAGTTATTTCTGGCTTCCCAAAAATCTTTATAATATTTTGTTCCTTGAATTGAACAAAGATTAATTAATTCATCTCTTAAATAATCAAGCGCTTGACGAAGCGGCTTTCTCCACTTTTGATTCCAATGAGGTTGTGCTCCAGTTGAGCAACCGCAATCATCTTGCCATCTATCAACACCATGGGCACAGCTCCAAGCACTTACTGGTTTAATATCTACTTCATATTTTGGTGGATATTTTTCAAGAAAATCAGCATAATTTGTGATTTCAAAGCCCAATTCACGAGCGCCAACTTTTAAAATATAAGCTAGCGCCATATCGCCAAATTTTGTATGATGTCCATAGCTTTCGCCATCAGTCGCAATATTAACTAACTGAGCATTATGCCCTCTTGATTCAACAAAGCCGTCGTTTAAGCGATAAGAGAATTTTTTGCCATCACATAACAAATTGTCAAATGCAACAGATTTTGAAATTGAGCCATCATAGAAAAATAAATCGATATATTTTTGCTTATCGGTTCCCTCAACAAAATATCTATAAGGAACAGACGGATCAATCGACCCCCAAGAAACATCTTGCCAGTTTCTTTCGCCAATTTTATTAACACATTTTGCTTGATAAGGAGATAATATTGTAAATTTAACTCCACAATCAATTAAAACTTCAAGCGTCTGAGCGTCAACGGCAGTTTCAGCAAGCCAAATACCCTCTGAATTTCTACCAAAACGCTTTTGAAAGTCCTTTAACCCCCAAATAACTTGGGTAATTTTATCGTTTTGATTGGCAAGAGGCATAATAATATGATTATAAACTTGAGCTATAGCACATCCATGACCATTATACATTTCACGAGATTCAATATCTGCTTGAATAATTCTTCTATATGCAGAATTATTATATTTTTCCATCCAGCTTAATAATGTTGGACCAAAATTAAAACTCATATATTTATAGTTATTAGATATTTCAATTATAGAATTTGACCCATCAACGATACGAGAAACGCTATTTGGACCATAACATTGCCAACAAATTTTCTCATTCCAATCATGATGAGGATGAGCGCTATCTTGAATTTCAATTTCTTCTATCCAAGGATTTTCTCTTGGTGGCTGATAAAAGTGTCCATGTATCGTTAAATATTTTTTATTTTTATTCATCTTCCAACTCTATAAATTGATAACTTTCTTAAATTAATTTTGCTTTTTTACTTTTTGAATTACTGTTAATTTTTTAATATCAAGCCAAGGATCATTTAGCGCTGTTGAAAACACATGGGCTGTGATTTCGATTTTATCTCCAGTATCTAAATCAATATGCTTTTGCGCCATTTCTTTTTTCATAAATAATTTCATTTCAGACAATGGAATATTATGATCAATAACATCATCACGCTGAACTAAAATCCCGATATAATCAGAACTTTTTCTTAAGGCTTTTGAATAATCAAGCCCCAAAGTAGAAAATTTATCAAATGTTGCTTGCATTTTAACTGTTTTATTTAGATATTTATTAGGCGAAGCAACAACGTTTAAACAAGTTGCATTGATAATTTTTTCTTGCTGAGCTACTGTTTTTGTTTGTGGTTTTGCAGGTGCTGCGTTTAAAGATGTAAAATTATCATTTACAAAAAACAAAGCAAAAGCTAAAAATATTATTGATATTATGTTTTTATTCATTTTCTTCTTTCTAAACAACTTATAAAATAAGTCTAGCATATTTTTTATCTATTTAAAATATCAATTTCATATTTAGACAAGTTAAGATATCCAATCTGATTTTTAAAGCCCATTTGGTCTATATCTTCTTTGGTTAGAATTTTATTTTCAATTAAATTGGTACAAATTTCATCTAAAGTCTTATTTGAACCAGCTAAAGTCCCAAATTCATCTTTACCATTTTTATTAATTTTTTTATTGCAGAAAATAATATCACTATTATAATTGCTTGATGGTAAACTATCTGAAATTAAAAGAACCTTGTCTTTTGGTTTAACTTTAAAAAACAATTTCAACATATTTTTTGAACTATGAATTAAATCAGGAATTATCTCGCAATAAACTTCATCATCAACCAAAGCATCAAGAGTGATTGAAGAGTTTCTATGGTGAATTTGAGGAGTTGCATTAAAAATATGAGTAATAGCACTGCATTTTCTTAAAGACTCTGAAAGGGTATGCCCTGCTTGAACTTTGATATTTTCTTTCTTTAAATAATCAATTAAATCAATATCTAGCTCAGGCGCTAAAGTTACGATTTTGATTATATCTTCACAATCTCTGACAAGATTTTTAAAATTTTCTATTGTTAATTTTTTAAATACCTTATTATCTTGAATGCCTGATTTTTGAGGATTTAAAAAAGTTCCCTCTAAATGAATACCAAGAATTAATGCCTCAGAATTAATTTCATTCATCTGTTCAAGACGAATTTGTTTAAAAATTTTTAATTGATTATAAATTTTTTCATCACTATCCCCCACCAAAGTTGGGCAAACACCTTTAATATTTCTTTTAAACAACTCCGATAAAACAAATTTAATTTCATCATAACCTGCATTATTAAAGTTTATTCCAAAGCTTCCATGGATGTGGTTATCAATCAATCTTTGAGGCAATTTTGACTTTTCCTTATAAATCATTAATAGCTATATATATTATAGCGTGGATAATGTGAAATGTTAACAAATGTTACAAAAAAAGAAATAATCCTAAAGAATTATCATTCGATTGTCGTATATCAAAACATAAATACGAAGGAAAGGTGACAATATGGGATTAGCAGCAAGTCAAGCTCGCTTTCTTGGTTTAACTGCGAGGAAAAGTAACGTTGAATACAATGTTCAACAAATTAACCAACAAAGGGTAGCTTTATCAAACGAAGTTATGGGTTTATATGATGAATACAACAAATTAGAGGTTCCAACTCCTCCTGTTGTAAACGATTATATGAAAACCACATATACTCTTGATTCTACTTATGAAAATTATGAAATTGAAAATTTTGCAAAAATTCCTGATGGTCAATACGCAGGCTATTACGACGTTTCATTAACTTGGGAAGAAGAAGTTGCAAAGGCATATTCATATAGCGCAAGGGATAGTGTTATTACAGCACAAAAAGGCGCCAATGGATATTCATACCTAAATTTTCAACTTGGCACCGAAAGCTATATATACGATGAAACCAATCCAAACAACTCAACCATAACAAAAATTACTTCCGATTATGAAAAATATCAAGGTTTAAATACAATTATGAAAGAGCAAGGAGTAACATCTGGCACATATTATATGTATTTAAAAAATGGAATTGCATATTACACTTCAGAAGATGATTTAGACTCAACTGCTTTTGAAGATGTTAACGGTAAAAATGTTTATTATGGAACATATACATTTGACTACCAAGGCTCTCAAAAGAAACCATACAGCGCAAAAGCAATTGCGGCACTAACTCAAGAATCAAATGGAAGATTATCAACAATTCAGATTATTGAATCAGAAGATTTACCTGAATTAGTTAATAAAAACTACTCAATTTCAACAAAACAAGAAGAAGATGCTCTAGCACACGAAGAAGCAACAAACAATTACAACTATCAAAAACAGCTCTACGAAAGAGAAGTTGACAGAATTAATGCTAAAACGGAAAAACTTCAAGAAGAAGATAGAGCGCTAGAATTACAAATTGCACAGCTAGACACAGAACACACCGCACTTTCAACTGAAATGGAATCTGTTAAAAAAGTTATTGAAGACACAATGGATTCAGTATTCAAAACATTTAACGGATAAAAATAAATATATAATTCCTTTGTATTTACCCCCTTGGACTAAAATAGCTCAAGGGTTTATTTTTTAATAAGCTTTAAAAAAGCGAGAGGTTGTACCACCATCTCCAACTTTGATTTTAATTGTTCGCATGCATTTAGGACATCTGCCTTGATAGAATGTACCTTCTTTGTTTTTGTAAATTCTTCCATAAACATTGCAACATTCAAACAAAATTCCCAAAAATTTATTTTTATTTTCATTTTCCATAACACAATATTATCATAAATTTTATGTTAATTTCTTTGCAAATTTATCTAAAACATAGTAGAATAAATCAAAATAGTATTATGAGGGTTTTTGCATGAACAATGCTCCAATGCAGGTTATAATTGCATTATTATTAGGTTTCAAAAGAAACGGACATATTTTCTTAGGTTTAATTTTAGGTATCCTTGTTGGATGTTGGGTACCACAAGAAAATTTCCCACAAGTTTATAAAATATTAAATTTTGCTGGCGAAGCTTTCATCAATATTATCCAAATGGTAGTTTTACCATTAGTGGTTAGCGCAATTATAATAGGTATTTCAAACATTGGAGATTCAAAGCAACTAACAAAATTTGGCTCTAAAATGTTGCTTTATTACGGTATTATTACCGTTTTAGCAGTTTCAATCGCTTGCGCTGTTGCTATTATTCTTCAACCTGGTGCTAGCGCAAAAGCCTTAATCAACCAAGACATCGCACATCATATTCAAGAATACGTTGCAAGCGCAATTCAATATCAAAGAGAAAATTTAGTTCAAATTTTTATGGATATTATTCCTAAAAACCCATTTGAAGCACTAGCAACAGGAAAAATGATACCTGTTATTATATTTACATCTATTTTTGCAATTGCCCTAACTCGTGCGGGCGAAATCTCAAGACCATTAGTTTCATTGTTTGAAAGCATTTTTGCTGCAACAATGAAAGTTACTGATTGGATTATGTATTTAGCAGCACCTGGCGTTTTTGCTTTAACCGCAACTGCCGTTTCAAGCTTTGGAATTAGTGTATTTAATAACATTTCAAAGTATGTTCTTGCTTTTTGTATAGCAATTGCACTTCAATTCTTTGTTGTGTACCCTGTTATGCTAAAAGTGTTTTCAAAAGTTCCTGTTGGAAAACTATTTGGAGCAATCTCAGAAGCAATAATGGTTGCTTTTGGTACTGCATCATCTTCTGCAACATTACCTTTAACAATTACATGTTGTGAAAAAAGAGTAGGTATTTCAAATCGAGTTTGTTCTTTTGTTCTTCCTTTGGGTGCCACTTTAAATATGGATGGTACTGCAATTATGCAAACAATTGCAGTAATCTTTTTAACCCAAATGTATGGAATTGAATTAACTCCATTATTAATGGTTGAAATCGCATTTTTAGCAGTAGTTGCTTCATCAACTTCAGCAGGCATTCCAGGAGCCGGCTTAATCACAATAGCCCTAGTTTTAAACGGCATCGGCTTAACTCCGGAACAATTGGTTGTAGGCTTCTCTTTATTATTTGCTCTAGAAAGATTCTTAGATATGTTTAGAACAATCTGTAATGTTGTATCTGACACTGTTGTAGCTGCTATTATTGCAGATAATGAAAACGAGCTGGATTATGAATTACTTTGCGGAAAATCAATAGAACAAAAGGTGTAATCTTTGAATATTAAAGTTGTACTGGAAGCAAAATTAAAAGAAAGTTTTTATCTTGAAGGCGCTAAGGAATACCAAAAGCGCCTTTTAGGTAGAGTTGAAATAATTGAAGTAAATAATATTGAAGAATATATTAAAAACAAGCAAAACGCCTTTTTAATAACTATGGAAATCGAGGGCAAACAACTTTCAAGCCCTGATTTTGCAGCAAAGCTAAGAGAAATTGAAACTGATGGATATTATAATGAAATTATGTTTTTAATTGGTGGAGCAGAGGGCTTAACTCAAAATGTTAGAAACAAATCAAACTTCAAATTCTCAATGTCAAAATTGACTTTCTTGCACCAAGAAGCAGTTTTAATTTTAATGGAACAGATTTATAGAGCATATAAAATTTTAAACAATGAGCCATATCACAAATAAAGGAATTAATATATGAGAGCTGTTGACTTAATTCAAAAGAAAAAAGAGGGAAAAACACACACTAAAGAAGAGATTGATTTTCTTATTAAAAACTATACAAATGGTCAAATTGAAGATTATCAAATGTCTGCTTGGCTAATGGCAGTTTGCTTTAGGGGTTTAACAGATGAAGAAACAGCATATTTAACACAAAGCTTTGTTGAGAGCGGAGATATTTTAGATTTTTCCAATATTTCAGATTGCGTTGCAGATAAACACTCAACAGGTGGTGTGGGCGATAAAGTTACTTTAGCTTTAATTCCAATTTTAGCGCAATTAGGAATTTATACAGCAAAATTATCTGGTCGTGGGTTAGGTTTTACAGGTGGAACTATAGATAAACTTGAAGCCATTCCAAATTTCAGAGCCGAGCTAACAAACGAAGAATTTTTCAACCAAATTAAAAATATCAAAGTTGCAATATCTTCTCAAAGCCCAAATTTAACTCCTGCTGATGGTAAAATATACGCTCTTCGAGATGTAACTGCAACAGTTGACAATAAAAGCTTAATTTGTGCTTCTGTTGTCTCAAAAAAAATTGCATCAGGCGCTAATTCAATTGTGCTTGATGTTAAATATGGTTCTGGCGCATTTTTAAAAACACCAAAAGAAGCATCTGAACTCGGCGATTTAATGATAAAAACAGGCAAACTATTAAATCGAAACATTGATGTTGTAATAAGCTCAATGGAGCAACCTTTAGGCTTTGCTGTTGGAAATAGCTTAGAAGTAATTGAAGCACTAGAGTTTTTAAAAGGAAATTATAAACAAGATTTATACGAAATCACTCTTGAATTAGCATATAAAACTCTTTTGAATTACAACAAAGTAAAAAATAAAGATGAAGCAAAAAAACTTTTTGATGAAGTAATTGAAAATGGTTCAGCGCTAAATAAATTTAAAGAAATCATCTCTTGGCAAGGCGGAAACATTGATTGCATTGAAGATTATAATTTATTTAATGTTGGAAAAAATAAAACAGAAATTAAATCTCCAAAAGATGGCTATATCAAAGAACTCATCGCTCTTGAAGTTGCGCACAGTGCAAAATTATTGGGCGCTGGAAGAGATAAAAAAACAGACAACATTGATTTTGGAGCAGGAATTATTTTAAACAAAAAAATAGGCGACAAAGTATCAAAAGACGATATTATAATGGAACTATATTATAATGATGTCGCTGAAAATAAATTGAATGATGCAATTGAAATAGCAAAAAATTCATTTAAAATAAGCGATGAAAAAACTGAAAAAGCAAAATTGATTTATTAAAACACTAAAAAGCTCCAATTAAGGAGCTTTTTAATTATATTCTTAATTCATATTCAGGATCAGCCCAGCCATATTTTCTATAATAGCTAAATCCGTCAAGTAAATATCCATCACCGTAGAAAAATGCTCTTCTTGCGGTTTTGCTTCCGGGGTACTTTGTCGCATTTAAATAAATTGCGCTATATTTACCATCTTCAAATTCTACCATTTCATCTGATGCTATTGTATCAGTTGAAAAGTTAAGAAAACGTCCTTGGTTATAATATACCTTAGGCTGAGAAGTTTTAGAATCAAATTCAAACATTTCATCAAAAGTATTTCTTGCGCCATTATCAAAATAATTAGTAGTGTATGAAACAAGTTCATTATCTTCAAATTTGCAATTTAGCTTACTTTCAACGTCCCCATCAGAGCTAAGAAAATAATCTTCATCATATTCATCTAGGGTATCATCTATATCAAATGAATAGATTTGTTTTGCTTTTTCAGCCCCGCTTGAAGTTTGCTTATAACCAAATGCTGCAGATGTAAGCTGTCCAAATTCACCGCCAAATTCATAGTATTTTTTAGCTTTGTAATCTCCATCTTCGCTTTCTCTTGCGTCATATCCAAATTTAACCAATTTTCCACTGTCGTCAAATTCATAAATATTGTGTTTTATTTCTTTTGTATCAAAATGGAAAATTTTAATTTTATCTGGAGTTGCTATAATTCTTCTAATTTCAGTATCTTCATCATCATAATCTATAACTTCAAAAGTTCTTCCGTCTTGCTTAAAGTCACGATATTCCCATTCAGTGCTTCCGTCGCTATGAATATAGCCTATTTTATTAAAGTCACCATTTTCTAATAATTCAACAGCTTCTTTATGCATTAAAGCTGCTTGTGTTTGTATTTTTCTAACTTCGCCTCTTAATTGCTTTGCACCCTCTATAGCTCGATAAGAATCAAGCTTTGCAGCTTTCGCTTTTTTAACAGCTTTTTTACCGATAGGTTTTTCTCTCATTCCCTCAATTCTAAGTGCAATATTTGCAACACCTTTAAAAGAGAGAGGCTCTTTTAAGGTACTTGTTGATACGGAAGTTAAATTAGAAATATTAGCTTGACTATACCCTTTAACTGCAGCATTTGCCTTGCTTAACTTAACAGATTGAATTTTCATCAAACCTCACTCTCTCATATTAACCTTTTAAAAACCAGTTAAATATTTTAGCTCTAAATTTATCTCTAAATCCGTGGAAACTTTCAAGGTATTCCATATCGTCTGAAGGGAAAATTCTTTCACCAACCATAGTTGCATTTGCATCAAATATATATGGCGTAGTTCCAGCAAAAATAAAATACTGTCCCACAGAAGCTTCTTTATTCTTTTGCGCCTTAACATCTTGAGCAATTGCACTTACTAAACCGCTATCGTAATAATATATAGCTTTTGCGCTTGGTTGAGCACCTTTTTCTTTAGAAGTTCTAAACTTAAATTCTTGAAGCTTATAATCTCCTTCGCTATCTTTTTTAAATGTAAACTCTTCAGTCGCAGAAGTATCACCTTCAACACTTTCATGATAACCAATCGAATATTTTATTTCATCTTTATTAAAAACAAAAGCATCGCTAGCAACCAATGTGCCATCTTTTTGAAAATACATATCTGAATATTTTTTAACTATAACCCCATCTTCAAAAACATATCTTGTCATATCATGGCTATCTGTTTTATCTTTTTTATCAAAAGTTTTGATATCGCCATCGACATAAGTTAGTTCTAAATTTTCTTCAACAGAAATCGAACCTGCTTTTTGAGTAAATTTTTCTATATTCCCATTTAAATCATATTCAAAAACTTGTTCTCTTCCCACTTTTGTTCTTGAAGTTACAATTAATTTACCATCAAACAAAGTTGCAACGCTTGGTTCATACCAATCGCCATCAAGCCCAAAATTAGGTTTTAAAACAGTCAAGCCTCTTTTGCCGTCTTGCTCAAATACTATATAATTTCCTTTTACACCATCACTAAAATCAAATTTGCCAGTAGTTTCGCTAAAATCAATTTGCGAAGAAACTTCTTCTAGTGCCTTTTTTGCAGACTGATAATGAACATCAGCTAAGTCTTTATAGTGAACCGCTTGTGCTTCAATAACGGTTCTAAAACCGCTTTCGCTAACTACAGCATTTTTATCCCTATCAGAATTTCTTAAAATTGACATTGCTTTTTTTTGACATTGTTTAGCGTCTTTAATATGCTCTCTTCTTTTTGCAATAGTATCAATTGAACCCTTAAAAGAAATTTGACTTGAAGATAATTCAAAAGAATCTGCTTTTTGTGAAATATTTAAATTATTTTGTTTATGATTTATTTTATAGTTTTGATTAAAATTTGCGATAGCTTGAATGTTCATATTTGACCCTTTCTATTAAAATGCAACTTTGTAAGAACATCTCTCACTAACTCCAGCTGGTTTTTTTCTATCTATCACTCTATCTATTATTGCTTTTTTAGGATTTCCTTTAGTAAAATAAAATACCTTATGCACTGTTTCAATATCTTCATTTGTTAATTCATAACCTAATTCAGCAACTAAAAGTTGTTCACCTTGATATGTGTAATCTTTTTGAATTGTTTTTTTACCACCTTCAATATAAACGTCATTCAAATGCCAGCTATAAAGCCCACTTGAAGAATATTGATAGTGCTCGTCTTTAGATTCATAAACATCTTTTTCGCTTTTTAAATTTTTAATATAGTCAACTAAAATGCCGTCAATGCCGAATTTATAGTGTTCATCTTGCTCAACAGTAGCATTTTTAAAGCTAGAGTAACCTTTGGCATATTGAGATAATCTAGATTTTACAAATTCAAAATACTCTTCACTTACAAAAGATTTATCATATCTTGATTGATAGTTTTTATAAACCCCTTGCACATTCCATCTTCCATCAAAAACATATTTTTCATCAGCTCTTAAACCAACAGCACTATATCTAACATTTCTCAAAAATTCTCTTGAAAACTTAGCGTCTTTATCAAATATATATAAATCTGTTGTATCATCATGATTATGTTTTCTTACTTGAAATTCGCCGTTTTCATATCTAGCTTGTGCATACAATGAACCATTTTCATCAAAACTTTCAATATAAACTTTTTCTTTATCATTAACCCTTTGTCTAATTACCTTAACTCTTGGTAATCGTATTCTTTCATCAACCGCAAGATGATATAATTCTCTCATTTCGATACCAAGCAACATAGCACTGTTCTTTATTGCCGCAGCGCTTGAATGAGCTTCTTTTGCTCTAATTTGAATTTCATTTGCTTTTCTTTGTGCTTTTTTAGAATTAATCAAAACCTCTTTTGCATTTTTTTTAATTTCTAAAGCCTGAGATTTTAACTTTGCTTTATTGTTTGCTTTTTTAATTCCATCAAAAAAAGCTCCAAAAGAAACGTGGTTTTGCTCGTTTTGATTAATAATTGTAGTATTTTTATTGTTGCTATTTTTAATTAAATTAATATTTTTAAAACTTGCTACTGAATTAACTTTCATTTTTAAAGCTCCACTTCACTCTTTGAAGTAATTTGTCCTAGTCTATCTATTTTAGCATCAAAATGACAGCTTTTTAAATTTCCATCGCTATCAGCTTTATAAAGCCTAACAGCCTTTGTCTCATTCTCAACAATATCTACTCCAACTTGAACATATTTTAAATTATTATTTTTTCCATATTCAAAATATTTTCCAAAATACCCCAAAGCATCAGAAGTTAAATCAACACCTTTAGCAAAATGAGAAACTTTTTTACCAGATCTCATCTTCATAATTGAAGACGCACTAAAGCCATTACCCAAAGATACTGCACCTTTGTAATCTTCAATATGAGTATAAAGTGCATCATTTTCAAACATATAGATTTCTTTTGCTCTAATTAAATCGCCATAAGTTTTTGTCCAATCTTCACTATAATCCACAAGTTTATCATCTTTAAAATGTGCTCTTTCGAAAGCTTTTTCGCAACTTTCAAAAGGAATAATTGTTGAATATTTTTCCCAAAAAGCTAATTGCCCTTCTTTATATTTAAATCGCTCTTCTGCTCTAAATACACCACTTTTCAATTCCGGATTTCTTGTAAATATTAATAATTCTCCACTTTCATCATAAGCATAAACCTTAGATTTATCTTTTGATAAACCATATTCTCGAACAGAAAACAAATTTTTTTTAATCAATACTTCCCTTTTTGTACCATCTTTTCGATAATCAGTCATAATGTAAGCATCATGAGATTTTTCAACAACTCTTTTTTCAACTTGTTCACTAGGATTATTAACAGATATTTTTTCAATTGGTTTTTGCGTTTTTTCGTCAATTTGAGAAAACATGCTTAAATCCATGCCAGCAAAATCAGTCTTAGCGCAAATATAAGCCTCTCTTGCATTTTGTTGAATATCGTGCGATTGTCTAATTTTGTCTTCTAAAAATTCTTGCCTATCTATTGCATAGCTTATAACTTCTTTTGATTTTTCAACAACTTTTCTAGCCTGTCTTTCAAATCTTTTTGATTCTAATTGAGACATTAATCTTTTAAAGGGATTAATTTGCGGTTTTTTAGCTATGGTTTGTGAAGTAAAACTTATTGGTTTTGTGTAGTTTATTTTACTTATTGTTTTTGTATTAACGTATGGATTTATATTTAAAATTTTCATTTATTTAACCCTTACCATTTTAGAGAAGCTTTCACGACTTGAATTAACACATTTATAATCAAATGCGCATCTTTTTATTCTACCATCTACACAAGAGAATAGTTTTTCTGCTTTTGTTTCTCTTTTTTTGCTATCTGCTTCAACATTAAGATGGACACTTTCTAATCCATAATCACCATATTTAAACATTTTATCAAGCGAACTAACTAAATTTTCTTTATCTATTGTCAAGCCAATGCTGCAAGTTAAAAGTCCATCGTCACTATACATAAATTCTTGAGAAGATGAATCAATGCCATTATCATTTTTCGCTTCATCTATCACTGCTCTATACAACATTCCATCTTGATAATAAAAATGTTGAGTAGATTTCTCGGTATCATTTGGATAAATCACTCTTGCTATATATGCATCACAAAGCTCATAGTCATAAAAATCATAATGAGCTAACGAGGTTTCTTGTTTTTCTCTTTTTAAGCTATATTTCTCATCACAAGAAGCAATTCTTCCATTGGTATATCTATATTGCATATCAGCTTTGTAATCAAAAAACAGGTCTGTGCTTCCCTCGTCAGTTAAATCTTCAACCGTTGGTTTATAACCTGCTGAATATTCAAGAAGTTCATCATTATGAGCAGAAAAAACAAATAAATCGTTCTTTTTTGTTTCAGGATTATATTCAATAACTTGAATTGTTTGTACACCAACAATTACTTTTCTTATTGTTTTTTCGTCTTTATTATATTCTTCCATAACAAATCTTGAAAGAGCGTCATCATAAAACTCTCGAATTAAATGACCATCATCCCTATCATGCTCGTTTGGATAACCTTTTGATTTTGAATACATCAAAGTGCTTTTGACTTCATCTATTAAATATTTTGATGATTCCCTGATTTGATAGCTATCTCTTTGAATATCAATCGCCATATCTTTCATTTCTTCAGAAAAACGCATATCATCCATTGCTTCTTTGTAAAATTTATTAGATTGGCGTTCTAAAAATCTTGCTTGCAAACTCAAAGCAATATCAGAAATTCCGCCAAACGAAATATTGCTTGAAAAAGCAATAGTATCATTTTTAATAGACGTTGAATGATTTAAATTATTTATATTTTGAATGTTATTTTTAATATTATTTTTTTGATTATAACTGGTGATGTTTTGAATTTTCATGCCTGCAACCTCTAATTAGTACAAATATACAAAAACTCTGAAAAATGTTTTTTGCTTTATATATTTCTAATCTTTTAATGGTATAAAATGAAATTCGTCTTTAGTTATCACAGGTCCATCTTTATGGAAATTTGTAAAATAATTAGCAGAGCCATCTGGATTAATATACATACATTCCTTTGCACTCCACAAATCGACATCATCTTTTTGCCAAGATGAAGCAAAACCAAAAGGAGCTTCTGTTGATGAATTATAAAAATAAGCATATTGAGCTTTTTCGCTTTTACCATCTTTTGAATAATCTCTATGATAAGATTTCAATATGCCATCGTAATAATAATCAAATTTTCTTGTAGCACTATAATTTTTCTTTTCACCTTTTACAAAAAGTTCAATAGATTTTAAAGCTCCATTATCAAAACTATATCTTTCTGAAATTAAATCGCCATGTTTCCCAACTTCACAAGATATCAGTTTTCCATCTTTAAAGTTAAAAACTGTTGCAGAATTTTGCTCTTGTTTTGATTTATCTCTTGTATATGAAACTAGTTTACCTGTTTTTTTATTAATTTCATAAGATTGACTAGGCTGATATTTATAAGAAAGCACGTTTCGAGGATTTCCTACGTAATATTTGCCTCTTTTTGTAAACATTCTATAACTAATACCGTCATATTTAAATCCATGCACTCCTGATTCTTTAATTTTTTCATACATATCTTTAGCAACAATCAGACATTGTTGTGCTTCTTTTTGAAGTTCTTGCGCTCTTTTAACATAAAAACTAGAAGCTTTATGGATTTCAACGTTTGAACCTTGAACTCTTTGTATTTTTTCAGCCAAAATTTCTTCTTTTGTTCTTGGTCTAACATTAAGCACTCCCATATTTGTTCCAGGAGGTGCTGGAGGTGGGGTAGTCGGCTGAGGATTAACATTAGACGTTGGGATATTTCTTGAAATATGATTCTTTTTATGCCTTCTTGAAAAAGAAATTGTATTATTAATTGGATTTATTTGCATTACACCATTCCTTTTGGTTTAAAATTTTTATTGCCATTAAATAAAATAATATATTCACCTTGCAATTGACCAACTGCATTTTGCCTACATTTACTTTCAACTCTTGATAATTTATCATTTTCAAAAACAAACATTTTTTCTGCTGTAGGGTTTGAATTTGCATTTTCATAATCATACATACAAGAATAGTTATCTTTTGAATAAAATTCATATCTTCTAGAACAATTAAAACTTTTACTAGGATACATTACAGCATCTACGCTATAAGCTTTTGGTTTATCATTTTGATATTCAACAAAATATTGCGCTAATGTTACATCTTTTTTTCTTGTTTGTTCAAGAGAATAACTAAATTTATTCATGTCGCAAATATCAAAACTATAAGCATGTTCACAGTCAATTATTCCATTTTGCACTTCAACATTTTTTAAACATGCATATTCTTTCATATCAAAAATATGCATTTCCTGAGCTTTAAAACTTCCATCAGGCAAATATTCAACATTTTTTAAGCTTCTATCTAGAGAACCAGAAGAATCAAATTCATAAACATTAAATAGTTTTTTATCTTCTTTAGTTGGGATTGCAAGGGTTGTTTTCCCAGTTTCAATATCAACCGTTTTAAAAGCTAAATCGCTATCAGATATCATATCAACATTAACTTCATCAAACTCATCTAGCAATTGTCGCTGAATTCTTTTAGCTTCATTTTTATGCGCTTCACAAGCGTCTAAAACGACACTTACAGAGCCTTTTAGTGTATTAGCTTCATCTTTTAATTCACAAGTTTCCCTATAAGGAATAAATACTGCTGCGCTAATATAGTCACTACCTTCTTTAACATAAACGGGTTGCAGCCATTGAATATATTGAAGATAATTGACATTAGCATTTTGAAGATCTTCACCATTATATATTCTTCCATATTGTTGCGTATTTCTTGTTAAAGGCGCAGTATAATTTAAATATTTCCCGCTAACAGGTCTATTTGAATCTAAAATCCCTCTAAAGTTCGTGTTTATAATTGGATTTATTTTCATTTTACTCTCCCAAAAAACCAAACATTCTTAAAATGGTATGGTATATTCCACCTTGCATTTCAACTCGATTTTGCCTTTCAATTTCACCATTCGGTTTTTCACTATAACCATAATCAAGAAGCTCTACTACACAACCGTTATGAGCGGTTCTCATTTTTGGAAGATGAATTTTTGTACCATCTTCAAGTTGCTTAAAACCTTGTTCATACTCTTGAACAGTAGTTTTATCCATAACAAAGGTTTCGCCTTGTTCAACCACTCCGTTTGGTGATTTTTTATAGCCCTCTTGGAATGAAAATTCATCAAAATCATCAAAGAAATATGTATTGCCTACTTCTAAAATTTCTCCAAGATATTGAACTCTATCTTTTTGACAATATACTAGCTCGGCTTTATCATTATCATCAAGCGAAAAAGTCATGATTTCTTTTGTTGTCTTTTTACCATCTTCTTGAAGTTTATAACCAGCTTTATAATTTAATAATTCACTGTTAGCTAAATTAAAAACATATTCCCTATCAAAGCTTGTTGGAGTTTTTGCGCTAATCATTTTTGATAATTTTCCAGTTTTATCAAATTCAAAAACATCTTTTGAACCATCAAAATTATGAACAAAAGCTTGAGATATTCTTCCCTCACTAAACACAGCTTCAAAGTGAATATCACCATCAGCGTTATATTTTGCTATTTTTCTAGGCAAAATTCTTCCATCAACCATTTCGCTTGATAAAACTTCAACGTCTTTTGCTCCCCAAGAATGGTTAATTTTACCATCTTTACTAATAGCTACTCTTTCAAATTCATAAATAGCACAATCTTTTAACCAAGCAGCTTGGGTTTGCTGATTAGCCGCTTCAAGTTCAACATTTCTAGCATGAGTTTGAATACCCATGGCATTTAAAAAGATTTCAGAACCTCTTTTATTAATGTAATTATATGTAAATTCACCCTTAAAAGACACGCTATCTGCTTGCAATACAGGCGTTTTAAAAGCTCGAACATTAGTGAAACTTTGTATATTGTTTTGAAATCTAAAAGATGAAATTGAATTAACTTTCATTTTTCCCTCGCTATAGTGTGTTGAATATATAAAACATGTAAATTTTTTATTTTGCTAGCTAAAATTAATTCAATAGATCTGGTCTTCTTTTTTTGGTACGCTCTAGACTTTCTTTTTTTCTAAATTCTTCAATTTCTTTATGATTGCCATTTAAAAGAACCTCTGGAACTTTCAAACCCATATATTCTCTTGGTTTTGTATAGTGAGGATATTCTAATAATCCATCTAATCCTAATGAAAAACTATCTTCATGAGCACATTTATCTTTTCCAAGATAATTTTCTAAATTTCTTGAAATAGAATCAATTAAAATAAGCGCTCCAAGCTCACCGCCCGTTAAAACAAAATCTCCAATTGAAATTTCAC
The DNA here is from genome assembly GCA_015152565.1 of Cyanobacteria bacterium SIG27. Taxonomy (GTDB): domain Bacteria; phylum Cyanobacteriota; class Vampirovibrionia; order Gastranaerophilales; family Gastranaerophilaceae; genus RUG14156. Next base: position 6,355 of record SUTT01000015.1, on the reverse strand, counting down.
GAGGCTTTAAGCCGATTCTAATTCTTTCATCAAACCCCTCGTAATGTCCGCAAAGAAGAATTATTTGTTCTTTTTTTGATAGTTCAACTGCTGTTTTTTGATTAAATTTTTCTCCTTGCGGAGTTAACATTATAAATTCAAAATCTTCTTTTTTTTCTATTGCATTATAGCAATCAAAAATGGGCTGACACGCCAAAACCATCCCATCTCCGCCACCATAAGGAGTATCGTCAACTCTTTTATGTTTATCTTTTGAATATTCCCTTGGATTATGAGTTTCAACTTCAATTATTCCTTGTTCAATTCCTCTTTTAGTAATTGAAGATGAACAATAACTTTCTATAATTTCAGGGAATAATGTTATAACATCATATTTCAAGATAAAAGCCCTTCGATTGGTCTTATAATGATTTTTTTGTTTTTTATATCAACCACTGGGAAAAATTCATTAACAAAAGGAACCATATCAACTTGACCAAAGCCGTTTTTAATGTTTAACATATCTTGAGCTGAATTAGTTGAAATATTAACAACTTCGCCAAGTTTTTCATTTTGCTCATTAAAAACAACACAGCCAATTAAGTCTTGAATTAAAAATTCATCTTTTTCAAGTTTATTTATCGCCTCTTGTTTTAAAACAAAAATTCGTTGACCTTTATATTGAAGCAAATCGTTAATATCATCAATTCCATCAAATTTTACAATAGCAAAATTTTTATGAAAACGAATTGATTTAATTTTAAGCTCAATTTGACTTTCATCATCAAGCATTAAAACAGACTTGGCTTTTTTAATTTGATTTTCATTATCATAGCCAACTTTAGCTTCACCTTTAATGCCAAAGAAATTTGTAATTTTTCCAATTGAAATATATTTTGTTTTATCTAATGTCATTAATATTTTACCAATGAAACAACTTTAACATCATTAGGAAGTTTATCTTTTCCTTTTAAGTCAACAAGTTCAATTACAAATGCCATACCAACAACGCTAGCTACCTGAGAAACTAAAGAACAAGCCGCAGCAGCAGTACCACCAGTTGCAAGTAAATCATCCACAATTAAAACTCTATCGCCAGCTTTAAGAGCATCCTTATGAATTTCAATTTTATCTGTACCATATTCTAGTTCGTATTCTATTGAAATAGTTTCAGCAGGAAGTTTATTTGGTTTTCTAACAGGAATAAATCCGCAGCCAAGTTTATACGCCAATGGCATACCGTAAATAAATCCACGAGATTCAATCCCTGCAATATAGTCTATTTTTTCGTCCTTAAATGCTTCATAAATTTCATCCACTGTTAATTTTAAAGTATCAGCATCTTTTAGAGCTGTTGTGATATCACGGAATAAAATACCATCTTTTGGGAAATTTGGTATTTCTCTAATCATACTTCTAATTTTTTGGATGTTTTCTTGCATTTTTAATTCCTTCTTTATTACTCATTTATTGTAACAGAAAAATAATTTTACTTAATAAAATTGCACTAAAGAAAAATAAATAATAAAATAAATATTAACAAAAGGAGTTTAAAATTGAGTTTCGATTTAGATGATTTTTTAATAAAATCGCACAAAGCACAAGCATCTGACATACATATAAACTGTCACAAAATACCGTCTTTAAGGGTTAATGGGGAAATATATAAAATATCTTCAAATATAATAACCCCGCAAGATATTGAATCAATTTTAAATAAAACTCTTCCAAAAGAATATTCTAAAAAAATAGAAGACATTCAAGATATCGATTACATTTACGAAATTAAAGGCATTTCTCGATATCGTGTAAATTTCTGCAAAGATATTTATTACGGCAAATTCACTTTTAGAGCAATTCCATACTACATTAAAAATTTAAAAGAATTAGCCCTACCTGATTATTTAAAAGAATATACCAATTTTAATAACGGCATTGTTTTTGTTACAGGCGCAACAGGTTCCGGAAAATCCACAACTTTAGCAAGTTTGATTGAAATTATCAATCAAAAAGACAAAAAACACATTATTACAATAGAAGACCCTGTTGAATTTGTTTATGAAGACAAAAAATCAATCATTACCCAAAGAAGTCTTGATATTGACGTTAAAGATTTTAAAACAGGAATAAAGTACGCTCTTCGTCAAGACCCAGACGTTATGTTAGTAGGCGAAATTAGAGATAAAGACACTCTTTTAAGCGCCATTGAAGCAGCAGAAACAGGACACCTTGTTTTTTCAACACTTCACACAAACGGCACAATTCCATCAATCAACCGTTTAAAAGGTTTCATTGAAGAATCCGGTCAAGAAGCATTTATGAAGCGTCTTGCAAATTGCATTCGAGGAGTTGTTCATCAACAACTTGTTCCAACTACAAACAACGGGCTTTTAGCTCCTGCAACAGAAATTTTGACTTTTACCCCAACTGTAATTGATTATATTAAAGAGGGTAAAATGGAAGATTTGCGCATTCTTATGCAAAGAAGCAGACAACCAAATATTTCTACAATGAATAATTCGTTGTTTTCACTGTATCAAGAAAAGAAAATTACAAAAGAAACAGCTCTTGAATTTAGCCTTGAAAAAGTTGAAATGGACCAACGCTTAAGAGGTATGTATCAAGAAAGTTTAATAGAGGATTCAATTTTATAAATATAAGGAGTAAACTATGGCGCCATTTCCAGAAGCAGAAATCATGACAATTAAAAGACTTGAAGTTGCATTAAGAAAAATGGACTACAAGTTACTAAAAGATGGAGCATACAAACTCCACGAAAAATACCATGGTGGACACAAATTTGAATATTTTGATTTATTAAAAGAAATCTTCTTGGAAATTTCAAACAATCCTTCAATTCCAACAGATGTTAAAGATATCTTATCTCCAACAATAGAAGATATTTTAACCCAACAAGGAATTGAAACAAACACAACAACTTCTCCTTACGAATCATTTAACCATCAAGAAACACCAAACGAAACCACGCAAAATGAACATCAAACAGAAACAAAAATAAATGCTTTTGATGCTTTTAGCGCTCCAAAAGAAACTGCACAACCGCACAGGTATTTCACTCAAAGTCCATTTAGTGCTCAACCCTTTAAAGAATTTCACCCAATTGAACACCACCAACCGATTCATTCTCAAACAGTTCAATCTGAGCCAGAACAAAAAATTCAAGAAGAAAACCAAATTCAAGAACAATATCAACAACCAACTTTTGAGGCAGTTCAAAAAGAAGAAGCTCAAGCAATTCAAGAACAATCTTATTCTCAACAAGTTGAGCAAGCTGAGCAAGTTGAGCAAGTTGAGCAACAAACAGCTGAAGCTGAAGCTCCTCAAAAGAAAAAAACAATCGCAATTTATTATGCTCAAAATAATTCAAATGAAAAAATTAAAAACATTTCAAAACTAAGAGAGTTAATCTCTTCTTCAAGAGATAAAAACTCTTCAATCGACGACATTTTAAGCTTAATTTCAGAAATTTCAATTCAAAGCGATACTAACGTTTTTGAGCTAAAAGGAATAATTGAACAGCTAAATTTAAAAGGAAATAGCGCAAATTTAATCACAAATTCTCAAAGTGCAAATTTTGTTGAGCTTTTAAATTCAACAAATGTAACTTATAGCTTGTATGATAACAATGAAGATAATAAAATAAATATCATTCCTGTTAACGGACTATCTAATCTTTTTGTTTGCGAAGAATGCAATGGAAAATATTTAAACAAAAACAACGGAATTAAACCATTAATTTTAGAATGTCCAAAGTGCAAACATCCAATGTATCCCGATTTTTACTCTGGAGTTGAAGAAGCTAAAATTAATATGAACTACTATAACAAAGCCCTAATCAACCTTGCAAATTCAACAACTTGGCTTTTAATTCACCCAACATATAACTCTTCAATTGATATAAATATTATCAAAAGCGCACTAAATGTTAGCTCGAAAGTTGAAGAAATTTATATTGTTGATAAAGACATCAATGCTCGTGAACAATATCGTGCAATGATAGCAGAAATTAACCCTGAAATTAAGGTAAACATTCAAAACACAGTATTAGAAGATTTTTTAAATAACATTTAGGAGTAAATTTGAAAAAATCTTTTATGACAGAAGCAATAAACCTGAAAAACTATCCACTAAACGATAACGATAGCATTGTGGTTATGTTTTCAAAGACAAAAGGTTTAATGCGAGCTGTTGCAAAAGGAGTTAAAAAGCCAAAATCAAAGCTTGGCGCTCGAGTGCAAATGTTTATAGCAAATGAGCTTATGCTATTAGAGGGTAAAAACCTCGATACAATAGCACAAGCTCAAAGCTTGAATACTTTTTCAAAAATCAGAGGGGATTTAGACAAACTCTCTTATTCAATGTATATTGCAGAGCTTGTTAATAATTTTTGTTCAAATGATTACAATAAAGATGAAAATTATAAGGAAATTTATGATTTAATTTTTAGTGCCTATGAAAAAATAGCAGTTGCAAACACAAAAGAAGAAATTCTTTTAATTACTCTTAAATTTCAAATTAAATTAATGAATTTCCTTGGCTGGGGCTTAGATTTTGATTATTGTTCAAAATGTCAAAAAGACATTGAAGACGACATTAATCAAAGCTGCTTTTATTCTTTTTCACTAAATAGCTTTTTATGCGCAAACTGTTCATCACAAAGCGTTAACGGGGTTAAAATTCATAATAAAATAAGATTATTCTTATCGGAAATTTCTAAAACTGATTTCAATCAAAAAACAAAATATGATGACCTTGTTAATTTTGCAGTTTTAGAAAAATGTTTTCTTTTTATTAAAAAATACATTGATTCGCTTGGCTCTAAAAAGACAAAAATCTTTGAAGTATTGGAAAAAACAACGGTATAAAATGAAAAAAATATTAGGAATTTTACCCCATAGCATTGGCGGACGCTTAACTACATCAAGCATTTTAGATGGCTTTAAGCAAAATAGCTTTAAAGTTATCATCTTTGATGAACTAAAAAATAACAATTTTGATGACTTTTTAAAAGAAAATTATGATTTTATTGTTGGCTACGACTTTTCTCCTGTTAAATTGAAAATAGATTACAACTTAAAAACTCCTTGTATTACGTATTTTTCAGATGTTATTCAAGAAAAAACTTCTGGTGTGGGTTATAAGGAATACTATAAACACTTAAAAAATGACGATATTTTTGTTTTTTATTGGGATAGAGAATTAGCAAAACAGGAAAAATGCTTCTATTTGCCCCATTTTGTAAACACTGAAATTTATAAAAATTACCTTAATCCAAAATATGACGCAATGTTTATGGGTCGTCTTGATACTGATTTAAGACTCAATATGTTTTTAGATTTAAATAAGTTATTGCCTCAATATTCTTTTGTATACTACGGAATAGAAAAACATTACCTTGATGCGCTTTCAAGATGCAAAACAAATGAAGATAGAGAAATCTTAAAAAAAGCTTATAAAGGTTTTATTGATAATGAAAAAAGTATGGCACAAGCAATCAATGAAGCAAAAATTGTTTATAACATTAACGCACAAGGTAAAACCTCTCTTAATTATAGAACAATTCAAACCTTTGCCTGCAAAAGGCTTTTAATTTCAGATAAAAGAGAAGAACTAGACTTATTTAACAATATTGTTCCAACATATAAAGACACCAAAGATTTAGCACAGCAAATTGATTTTTATTTAAAAAACAATAATGAATATGAAAAAATAACTACAATTTGCGAAAAACTAGTTCAAACTAATCATAATTCAAAAAATTCAGTTGAAAAAATGCTCTTCTTGATTAATGTATAATTCCCGAATTAGCAATATAAATTAAATCATCTCCATTTTGATGAACTATTGCATTGATAAAATTAATCGTACGCAAACCGCACCCTCTGCCAATTCTAATTGAAATTAAGCCTTTTTTCTCTAATTTTCAACACAATTCATTACATGGACCATATTCCTTGCTTTGTTTTTGTATTTTCTTCTTATGTTGCCTTACAAACAAATGTGTTTTAGGGTTAAATTTGTAACGTCTTTTTAATTTTTCAAGATTTTCCATACTCATTTTTTCATCATTTACTAAAACATAAGGATAATTGAGAGGTCTAATCACTAAATCATTGTGATATTCTCCTTGAGAAAGTATTGCTATATCTTGTTTTTCGACATAAAAAAGTCTCGCCACAATTCGCTTTGCGCCTGTTTGCTCCTGTGGAGTTTGCAAAAGCAAACTCTTACGTCGCCATAGTCCAGTATTCGCGCAAGCCCGCCACGTCATCCGTGCCGTGCAAGCGCTCAACATCCTTATGCCTGCGCTTTGCTCATTGGGCGAAGTCTCGCCACAATTCGCTTTGCGCAGGTA
>SUTT01000014.1 GCA_015152565.1 Cyanobacteria bacterium SIG27 | reverse complement strand
CGCTTCAATAGCCGGTTTTGCAAGAGGTTCCATTTTAACGAACCATTGTTGAGATAATAATGGTTCAATTGTTGTATTGCATCTTTGGCATTTACCAACGTTATGAATATGGTTTTGAATTCTTAAAAGAGCGCCGTTTTTTTCTAACATATCAACGGTCATTTCTCTTGCTTGTTCACGTGTTACACCTTGAAGTTGCGGAGGAACATATTCATTTTTCATCATGCAACCTTTTTCATCAATTACCTTGATTTGTGGTAAATTATGACGAATGCCAACTTCAAAGTCATTTGGATCGTGTGCAGGTGTAATTTTAAGAGCACCCGTTCCAAACGATTTATCAACATAATCATCGGCAATGATAGGGATTGTTCTACCTGTTAATGGCATAACAACATTTTTTCCAACAAGTTCTTTATACTTATAGTCATTTGGGTTAACTGCAATTGCAACATCTCCAAACATTGTTTCAGGGCGAGTTGTAGCTATAACAATTGCTCCCATTTCGTCTTTTAGAGGATATGATATTTCCCAAAGATGTCCATCCTCTGTGTCATAATTAGTTTCAACATCCGAAATTGCACTTTGGCAACGAGGACACCAGTTTACAATGTAGTTTCCTTTGTAAATTAAACCTTTGTTGTATAAATCCACAAATACTTTTTTAACTGCATTTGAGCAACCCTCATCAAGAGTAAATCTTTTTCTTGAAAGGTCGAAGCTTGCGCCTAATAGTTTAAATTGTTCTAGAATTCTGTTTTTGTGCTCTTCTGCCCATTGCCAAGTTGTTGCCAAGAATTTTTCTCTTCCTAAATCGTGGCGGGTTAAGCCATCTTTTGCTAGGTTTTTTTCAATAACATTTTGAGTAGCAATACCAGCATGGTCACACCCTGGCATCCAAAGCACTTCTTTTTGAAGCATTCTATTATATCTAACCAAAATATCTTGCAAAGTGCCATCTAAAGCGTGGCCCATGTGAAGCACACCTGTTACGTTTGGAGGCGGAATTACGATTGAATATGGTTCTTTTTGTGAATTTGCATCAGCTTTAAAACAATCGTTTTCTTCCCAAAATTTGTATATTTCATTCTCAATTTCACGAGCAACATAAGTTGTTGCAAGCTCTTGGTTGGTATTTGTCATTTTTTATCCTCATAAAATGTGTTTATAAAATTAATCTATCACAAAAGCATTAGCCAATAAAGTTATTATTATTAATTTTACTATTTTATAAAATTGTTTAATGCGATTTATCTCTACATTGTTAATATTGCTTTATTTTTTGACAACTTTAGCATTTGCTAAAGAAATTTTTTTTGATTCTCCAATTGAATTAATTCATAAAAAAAATTGCTCTTTGGATGAATATTGTTCTGAATTTATTAAAGATGTAAATATTGAAAAGTTCATAAAATCGCAAATTCAGCTCGATTATGTTGTTGTTAGTTTGGACGAATGTCTTGATATTGCTTTTAAAAATAACTTTGGTGTTCAAATTGCTTCAAAAGACTATTATAGCTCTAAATATCTTTATCAAAACGCTTTATCTAACTTTTTACCAATGTTAAATACAACTTCATATATTTCTCAATATAGTGGACAAATTCTTGTTGGAGGTGTTTTAAGAGATAACTTTCAAGAAACTGCAATTTCGGTTAATATTACCGCTCAGCATGATTTAACACAAGGCGGAAGAACGATTTTTGAAGCTAAAGCTGCTAAATATTTCGCTAAAAGCAAAAAGCATAATTTAAAATTCGGTCAAAGCGAAGTTATTTTTTATACTACAAAATATTACTACGAAATGCTTTTGGCAAAGATTAATATAGAAATTTATTTAAGAAATTTAATTGAGAGAAATGCTCAATTAACACTTGCTAAAAACCTTGTTAAATCTGGCTTTGGTACAAAGTTCGATGAGATTAGAGCACTTAATTTAGCCGCTCAAGCAAGAGCTGATTTATTAGAAGCGTTAAATAATTTCAGATTAAGTCAATCTAGACTTTCCAATTTAATGGGGATAGATGTTAAAACAGCGCTCATGCCCCTAGAAGAAGATATTAAAAGGCTTGATTTAGTTCAAGAAAATAAGGATAGTGAATATTTTTTTAATTTAGCGCTTGAAAACAGAGAAGATTTAAAAGCTTACAAGGATTTAATTTCTTTTGAAAAGCAAAAAAGAAATGTTTTAATTACTGATTTTATTCCAAAGCCTCTTGTTAATTTTCAACAGCAATTCCAAGGAACTGCTGCAACTAATGTTAATCCAAACTATATTTTAACCGGATTATTGTACTGGCAGCCTGGGGAAAATTTAATTTTTGGAACACTAACTAAAATTAAAGCTCAAAGTGAGCAAATTAAAATGAGAAAATTGGAATTTGAAAATAAATTAAGAAATATTAAGCAAGCTATAATAGATTCTCAATCAACTTCTAATTTTATTGAAAAGCAACTAAAAATTAATGAGCAAAGGGTAGAATACTCTAATCAAAGCGTTAAGCTTGCAATGCTTCGCTTTGATTATGGCAAAGGAATTTTATTGGATGTCATTCAAGCCCAAAATGAAGCCACTAAATCTCGTGTTGAATATGTTAGCTCTATTATAAAATATAACATTTCGCAGGCTGAATTGCTCTTTAATTGTGGATTATTGACCATTGAATTAATTAATCAAAATTATAAGCCATAAAATCAATCTTTTAGTTAACTTGTAAAATCTTTGATTTTTAATTATACTTAACGAGTTAATGAATTAAGGAGAATACAAATGAAAGTTATTATCGAAGACGGTTGCATCGGATGTGGCGCATGTGAATCTTTCTGCGCTGACGTTTTCAAAGTTGAAGATGTTTGTGTAGTTGATGAATCTAAAATCGCTGGTAACGAAGATTGCGTTAAAGATGCTGCTGATGCTTGCCCTGTTAGCGTAATTACTGTTCAAGAATAATAATTTTATTTATTATTAAAAAACACCTTTCTTTTAGGAAGGTGTTTTTTATGTTTCTTGGGCTTGTTTTTTAATATTTTCATCAATTTTAGCGGCAATTTTTGAGGCTAATCCGCCTGTAATAAGACCTATTATGGCTGCTTTTGGACCTGCTATATTTAATACGCCGCCTACGCTTGAAAAACCTAGTGCTGTAGCAAGTGGAATACCTTGATTTAATATTTTGGATTTTTTCTCTTGTTTTGTTTCTGATGTTGAAATTGAAAGACCCAAAGCAGCTAATGTGCCAATATTTGTCAGCATTTCAACTGAGTTATTTCCAAGTCTAATATCTCTTTGTTTTTCTAAGACTTCTCTAGCACCCGAGGAAGTTATTTTGTGAATATTTAACAATGAATTTGCAACTTGTTTTGCTGCTTTGTTAGGATTTTCACAATTGCCATCAAGTTTTTTTGCAATATCAGCAATAAATTCTTTTTTAGCTTTATATTTTTTGAAAATATTTAATATACTGCCATCTGTTAATATTGCTAATTTTTCATCATCTATTCCAAAAGCTTTAATATAGTTTTCTGTTTTGCTTATTGTTTGACTTTCATATAAATCAAGCAAATATCTATCTTCAACAATATCTTGAGTGCTTTCATTCCAAATTTTTGATAGTTTATTTTTTGCGTTACCTATAAAACCAACGTCCTCATTTGAATTTTTCTTAAATGTTTCTTTGAAAACATCAATTGCATGGGTGTTTGCTTGTTTGATTCTTTTTGCAATGATTTCACTTTGCTCGTCAAACCATTTTGAATATTCTCCGCTTTGAGGTAAATTATCGAATTTTAAAACTTTATTATTTTCTTGAAGTACTTTTACTCCTTTTTCATATTTTCTGTTGTTGAAAAATTTTCCCATAAATGAATATAATTTTTCAATTGGCTCGTCAAACCATTTTTGAGTATTTATCGGTGTATTAGTAGATATCTTTTCTGAAGCACTTTTCCATAAATTATTTTTTGCCATATCCATGTTCATGAAAAAATGAACAGCTTTACTAAAATTATCTTTAACGTCATTTGTAAGTTTGCCAAAATTAACGTGTTTTCTTGCCATTTGATAATAAGTGTTGCCTAAAATTCCAGCTACAGCAAGAACACTAAATGCTATTGTTGCAATTTTACTTATTTTCCTTTTTTGCTCTTTTTTAATTGCAACTTCATCGTTATAATATTGCGTTTTATCGCCATAATATGAATTAACCAAATGCGCCTTATTAGATGCAATAGATGGTTGTGTCATCTGTTGATATAAGTTGCGATTAGAATTTATGGCTGAATTTAAAACATTTGTTTGTTGCATATATAAATAAAAACAAGTTTTAATTTAAAATTGCTTTTTTATTTCTTTTTCTTTGCTTTGGCAATATTTTTTAAATCTGTTTTTGCATTATCAACTGATAATTTTGCAAGAGGTTTTTTGGTTTTTCTGTCGTAAAAAACAAGCCAATGGCGAGCTTTTTTATCAGTTATATTAAATGATAATTTACCAACGACTCTATCACCTGGGTTAATTGTTTTAAACCATAAGGCTGTATCTCCAAAAGGGCTTGGGAAAAAAACTTGTCCTGTATTTGTCATTAGCGCTATATCAAAAGTAGAAAATGAATATTGAGAATAGTTATCAATGCCAAGCGAAAGGGTGATTGTATTTTCTATTCCAAATGGGTCTTTTTCTAAAGCTACAGCATTAATTCTGACATTTAATCCGTCTAAAAATAATTCCTCTTGTCGAAAAGCATTTTTTGAAAAAACAGGCATATCAAGCTCTTCTTCAATTTTGATTTTAAGCTCATCTCCGGGTTTAATCATAAAGCCTTTGCCTTTTTTAATTATTGCTGCAGTTAATCCGACCGCACCACCAACGGCAGCGCCTGCAGCTAGTGTATAGCCATTTGAAGCAACAGCAGCTCCTAAGCCAAGAGTATTAAGCGCAAAAAAACCACCTGCAACGCCACCAAGGGCAGTATATCCAACGTGATGTGCTACAGCTTTTGCAGCTCCTTTAACAGCAGTTGGCTTGGTTGAAAGGCTCGCTTTTATGGGAATTTCCCTACCATCAGGGGTTACCATATAGTCAAAATCAACATTAATATATCCATCTCGACCCATGTTTTTAGCATCTTGAATGTATTCTACAATGCCATGGACTATTGTTCCAACAGGAATGATTATTCCTTTATCTGATTCAACATCAGATGTAACTTCAGCGAAAAATTCATCGCCCTCCATGGTGTATCCTGCTGATAAGACTTGCGAAACCGTTAAATTTATAACATCTGTTTTATCGATTTTTTCTATTTCGCCTGTAAATAGCTCTTTGTTGAGTTCTTGCTGGTTTTTGTTATCATGTTGAATATGCCCTTGCATTGTTGTAGCAAAAGTAATATTAGACAACAATACACTAGCTAATAAACAAGTTGAAATATATTTTTTAATGTTAATCCCCATAATCTATTAAACATTTTAATACATATTTTTAAGAAATAAAACAAATTGAGAAATTTTAATATTTTTAATCTATAATTATATTGTAAACATTAAGGAGATAAATATGACTAATTGTGTTTTTTGTAAGATTTTAGCTGGTGATATTCCATCAAAATTTGTTTATGAAGATGATTATTGTTTTGCAATCAATGATATCAATCCAAAAGCAAAAAAGCACATTTTAGTTATTCCAAAAGAACATATTGAATCTTTAAATGAAGTAGAAGATAGTTCTTTAATTGCAAAAATGTTTGAAGCGATTAAAAAAATTAATAAGCAAGAAAATATAACTCACTTCAGAACTCAAATTAATACTGGTTCTCTTGCAGGTCAAGAAGTAATGCATTTACATATCCATATTTTAGCTAACTAATGATTACCATCCAAAATAAAAATGAATTAAGAAAATACGCCATGCAAAAAAGAAACTCGTTTGCAGATAGTGGTGTGCTTGAAAATAAATCTTCTATTATCATTCAAAAAATTCTTAATTCTTCTGAGTTTAATAATTCTAATCATATTGCCCTTTATTTTCCAATCAAAAACGAGATTGATTTAACTTCGTTGTTAAATTTAAAAGATAAAAATTTTTATTTACCAAGATGCAATAATAACGAGCTTGAATTTGTAAAATTTGAAGGTTTTAACTTGCTTAAAAGCGGAACTTATGGAATATTAGAACCAACTGGAGAGAAAATTAATCCTGAAATATTAGATATAATCTATATTCCAGCCCTTATGGCTAATAAAATGAACTACAGATTAGGATATGGAAAAGGCTATTATGATAGGTTTTTTGCAAAATATAATTTAAAAGCTAAAAAAATAATAATTGTCCCTTTTGAATTGCATAATGATGCATTTATTCAAGATGAATTTGATTTTCAATGTGATAATACAATTAGTGCATAAAGCCTATTTTATTTGCTAAAAATTTAAAAATAAATTAAAATCAGTTTATGGATGAAATCAGAAAAAACCACATAGTTCAAATTGAATTAAAAAATCAAACCAAAATCGATGGAATTGTTTTTGATTACGGTAGGGATAGGGTTAAAATTTTGGTTGCATTTGAGTCTTTGCAAGAAGCAAAAACTCTAAAAGAACTTGACGAAATGCTAGTTAGAGTAAATACTCATCTTGGTGTTAAGCAGATGTTTAGCCATGTTATTGATTGTATTGATAAAAGTAACTGTATAACAATTGAAAACAGCCCTACTTTACATGTGGTTCAAAAACGTGAATTTGTTAGGGTTTTATCTAATTTCGCTTTTAGAGCAATTTGTGAAAATAAAACAAATATTGAGTGTTATTGTATAAACATATCTGGAGGCGGAATTGCTTTTGGTGCGCATAATTCCCATTTTGGTATAGGTGAAATTATTGAAATGCATTTACCTTCGCATATTTTTGATAGAGAAATAATTTGCCGAGGAGAAATTATAAAAGTAAGAGAAAATTCTTATGTCGCTAAATTTATTAATTTAAAACCTTACGATGAAGATAAAATTGTAAAACACGTATTTAAACTGATTGCTGAAAAATAATAGACTTGGAGTTATTTTGAAAGATATTAAAAAAATAGAAAAAACAATAAACAAACTAACCAAAAAAGGTGATATCCAGAAAGCGATTGAATATTGCCAAGCTTTGTTGTTAAAAGAGCCTGTTAACAACAATCTTCATATTCGCCTTGGAGATTTGTATCTTGATTGGCATTTAGATATTTATCAATCAAAACAATATATTGATGAAGCAATTACAGAGTATCAAAAAGCTGCAGAAGTTTTAATTGATAATGGTGAAATATATTATAAAATCGGTTTAGCATTGTATTACAAAGGCGAACTTGATAAGGCAATTAATTATTTTAATATTGCAATAGAAAAGAAAGCTGATATTGCTCAGTGTTATTATATGATTTCAAATTGCTTGAAAAAGAAAGATAGATTTCAAGACGCACTTTTAAATGTTGAACTTGCGCTAAAACACGCCGGTATTAAATCATCAAGACTTCATTATGCAAGATTTAGGCTCTTAAATGCTTTATATTTCAAAAATAAAAAAATGAAATATTCGGCTTATTTTTCATTGCTTTTATCGTACCTAACTCTTCCTTTTGATAAAGAAGCAATTAAAAATATTACAGATAAATTTAAATGGGTTCAAATAATTCCTGTTGTTTTTAAAGCTGATACACTAATTGCGCAAGGCGATGTTGAGGCTGCTTTTTCGGTTTATAATGACGCTTTAAATAAAATGCCCGGTTTTGCCGGCTTGTATTGTGCTTTAGGTGATGCTTATCGTAAAACTGGAAGACTTGAAGATGCCATTCCTGAATACAAAATGGCTCTGTGGATTGATTCTATGAACTACCCTGCTTATTCTGGTTTAGTGCAAGTATACGAAGAGATTGGCGATTATGATAATGCTATAGCATATTACAATAAATATATCGCAATTCATCCTCATAATGCTGTTTTACATTCTAGTATTGCAAACCTTTATTTTATGAAAGGCGAAACAGAACTTGCAATTTCTCATTATCAATCTGCAATCTCTATTAACCCAAAAGCCGATTGGACAAGTATTGTAGCACAAACTTTGGGCTATATTCAGCAAAATGTTATTAAAAACACTGATTGTGCTATAGCTAATTATCAAATTGCAAATACTATGACTCCTAATGAAATTGATATTTATATTTCTCTAGGTAGTGCTTTTTACGATAATGAAGATTATAAAAATGCTTTAATAGTATATAGACGTGCTCTTGAATTAGAGCCAAACAATTCTAAAATTCATTGTAATTTAGGCTATTTGTATTGGGGTATGGGTGATTTGGATGAAGCGATTAAGGAATATCGTCTGTCAATTAAATTTGATCCTTATTATGATATTGCCTACAATAACTTAGGTGTAATTTACCTTGATGATTTAGTGCAATTGCAAAACGCTATTGATTGCTTTAATAAAGCTGTTGATTGCAATCCAAATTATGCTCTCGCTTATTATAATCTTGGAAGATGTTATGCACTTAAAAATGAAAATATAGAAGCTGCAAGATATTTCCAACAAGCAATGGATGTTAATAACATAACCAATGAAATAGACCCTGCTGACATTCAAGAGAGGTTAAATAATCTTTTTAATTAATTTGGCTAATTTGAAATTAGTTAAAAATGTTGTAGGATAATTTTAATGAGTACTTGGGTTTATATTTTTAAACGAATTGCAGGTTCAATTCCAATTTTAATAATTGTTTCTTTAATTAGTTTTTTTCTAATTAGATTATCTCCTGTTGACCCATTGGCTCAATTAAGATTAAATCCTGCTATTAGCCAAGAAACAATTAATTCTGAAGTAAAAAGATTGGGGCTTGATAAGCCCGTTATAGTTCAATACGCTCTTTGGGCGAAAAATTTTATCAAGGGTGATATGGGCTATTGCACGGATAATACTAAAGTTTCAACTAAAATCAAAGATAGAATTTTAAACACATTATTGTTGTCAATTTGTGTTATATTTTTTAGCTGGATTATAGCAATTCCTCTTGGGGTTTTGGCTGCTGTTTATTATAATTCTTGGTTTGATAAATTGTTAACCATTGTATCAAGTGTCGGAATGGCAATCCCATCCTTTTTCTTTGCGATTTTAATGCTTCTTTTTGCTCAGCATACGGGTTGGTTTCCGATTGGCGGATTAACCAGTGTTGATTTTTCGCAAATGAACTTGTTTCAAAAAATAATTGATATTTCATGGCACTTATTTTTGCCTGTTTTTGTTTTAACCACCATTTCTCTTTGTTCGTTGGCTCGTCAAATGAGAGCTAATTTGCTTGATGTTTTAAATTCTGAATATGTTAAATTTGCTTATGCTAAGGGTTTATCCAAAAGAAAAGTTATCGTAAAACATGCGCTAAGAAATGCAATTAACCCTATTATTACACTTTTAGGCTTTGAATTTGCTGGGTTATTATCAGGGGCTGCCTTAACTGAATATGTTTTTCAATATCCAGGTTTAGGAAAATTAATTTTAGAAGCTGTTATGCAATCTGATATTAATCTTGTTATGGCAAGTTTGATGATTGGGGCTTTAATGCTTATAGTTGGAAATGTCATATCTGATATATTACTTAAATTGACCGATCCAAGAGTGAGGGTTTAAATGAAGAATTTTATTTCAAAATTAAAAAAAGATAAAGTTCCTTATTTTGCTTTTTGGGTGCTGATTGTTTTATATTTACTTATTCTTTTTGCTGATTTTTTCGCAATTTATCCCTCAAATTATTCAAATAGAAAGCTTGCTTATCAGCCACCAAGTAATATTTACATAATCAACGAAAAAAACAATTTTTCTAGACCCTATACCTATAACTACATTAAAAAATTTAACAAAGACACTCTTTGTATTGAATATATTCAAGATAGATCTAAAAAACACTATATTAATTTTTTTTCAAAAGGGTATGAATATAAACTTTTTGGTTTAATTAAATCTAATTTTCATTTAATTTCTAAGCCTGATGAGTGCAACTTGCATCTTTTAGGAACAGATATCAATGGGTGTGATGTTTTTTCTAGGTTGTTTTTCGGAGGGCAAATATCTTTAACTATTGGTTTTCTTGCTCTTTTGATTTCTTTTCCTATTGGTGCGCTTTATGGTGGAATTTCAGGTTATTTAGGCGGTCAAATTGATAAAGTACTAATGCGCCTTGCGGAAGGAATAATGTCAATTCCTAGTTTTTATTTGCTGATTATTTTGGCTTCGATTTTACCCTCTAATATGACTTCTGTTCAGAGGTTTGCTCTTATTGTTGCAATTTTAGCATTAATAGGTTGGGCTGGTTTTTCTCGTGTAATTAGAGGCATGGTTTTATCAATCAAAAATCAAGAATATATTAGAGCAGTTGAAACAATTGGAGCTAATAAAGCAAGGATTATTTTAAAACATGTTCTTCCTCAAACTTCAAGCTATGTCATTATTGCAATTACTTTATCCGTACCATCATACATTTTAGCTGAATCTGGGTTGAGTTTTCTTGGTTTAGGAATACAATTACCTGACGCTAGCTGGGGAAATATGCTTAAAGAAGCGCAAGAATTTGCAAATATTTTATATAGACCTTGGCTTTTAACTCCCGGTTTTTTAATTTTTATTGCAGTTTTGTCTTTTAATGTATTAGGCGATAAGATTAGAGATATACTTGATCCAAAAACTTTAAAATAGGGGAGAATATGCTGGAAAATATTAATCTGGAGTCTATTAATACTAATTTAATAATACTTTTTAGAATATCGCTTGCGATAATACTTGCTTTTATTCCCGGAATAGAACGTGAGTTAACTGGTAAATTTGCAGGATTAAGAACTCATATTTTAGTTTGCGTCGGTGCTTGCGTTTTTACGATTTTATCCGTTTACGGTTTTGAAACTCAATCTCAAGTTGTAGAATATAATGGTACAATAAGACCTTTCATTCAAAATGACCCTGCTCGTATTGCAGCGCAAGTGATTACAGGTATCGGTTTTATTGGTGCAGGTACTGTTATGCGTCATGGAAGTAATGTTTTTGGAATTACCACTGCCGCAACTCTTTGGATGTGTGCAGCTATTGGAATGTCTTGCGGCTGTGGAGAATATATGACAGCAATTATTGCTTCTTTAGCAACCTTGATTGTTTTAATTGTTATAAGAAGACTAGAAAAGAACTTTTTATCTAAAAGAAAAATTTCATATCGTGATTTTGAAATTTCAATTAATGCTTCATTGGAAGCTTGTGACAATATCGAACTTGTTTTTGAAAACAGCTTTAAAAAAATATTTAAATTCAACAAAAAATTAATCAATCATAAAGAATTGCGCTATAGCGCTGTTGTTTCTACTAAGAAAACTTTAAAAGAAATAAATGATTATTTTAAAAATTTAAATTGTATCGAATCTATTGAAATTAGAGAATATTATGAATAAAAAGCAAGATTTTAAATCAAATATCAAAGAATATATCATGACCGTTGTGGTTTCATTCATAATGGTCTTTACAATATCTTTTTGTGTTCAATTTGAACTGATGTTTAGAAGTGAGCAAAATGTTAATTTTAAAGAGCTTAATGTTGAAAATTTATCTAAATTTTGGACTATTGAAGAATTAGAAAAACAACTTATAAGCTCTCCTGACGATTATGTTTTAAACGTTAGACTTGCAGTTTTATATGAAAGCTTAAATAAGTTAGAAAAAGCAAATGAATTTTATAAAAATGCGCTTAAACTTTCAGGGCGTTCTAATTTTAGCCTTTATTCTTATGCGATGTTTTGTGCTAGAAATGACTTATTTATTTTTGCAGCAACTCTTGCTGAAGAACTTTCCGGTTCAAATAAACAAACTAATACTTACAAAGCAAAAATTTATGAACAGCTTGGAATTAGTTTTGATAGAAAAAACAATATTTTAGCTTCTGTTAGTAGTTATCAAATAGCTTATAAGTATGCAAAGAGCATTGGGGATAGTAAATATTTGAAATCAATTAAAACCCAATATGCTCGAGAATACGTTAAATTGGCCGATTTAAACATTAAAAACAAAGACTTTTTGCAAGCAATTTCGGATTTGAAAAATTCTCTTCAAATTAAAGAAACTGCAATTGCAAATTACAAACTTGGTTTATTGTATTTAGATTCACATCCTGCAATTGCAGAAAAACACATTAATAAAGCATTTAATGAGGATGTTTTTGTTGTAAATCCTTATGTATATAATTCGCTTTTACAAAAACTTATAAGTGAAGCTCAAATTCTTAAAAAACAAGGGCTTTATAACTTTTACAATTCAAGATTGACAAGATTTAAAAACAAAGTCGCTAATTCTTATTTATATAAAAACGAAGTTTTAATTGATAATTCAACTTTGGTTTACAAAAAATCAATTTGGAATAAAATTAAGCATATTTTAGTATTTGAAATTAAAAATAACACTAAGGAAGATATTAAAAATTTATTTATCAAGGCTGAATTATTTGTAAATGGTCAAAAATATGTTATTGAAAAGAAAGTTGTAAATTCAACCAATCCTCTTTCTGCTTATGAAATGCTTAGATATGAAGATATGGAATTACCTCAAAATATCGAGTTTAATAATTTAAATCAAAATAATGATATTTTTGTCAGGTATTTTGCTAAAAGATGCAAAGAAGCACCTTGGCTGTTGCTAAAAATTGACTTTCTTAACATTTAGACTATACATCTAAATTTGCTTGTGTTATTTTATACTTATGTATCGACTATAATTTTGGAGAAAAATGAGAGTACACGAACTTGCAAAAGAATTAAATATAACTTCTAAAGAACTTATTGAAAAGGCAAATGAAGCTCTGGGCTTGTCATTAAAATCACACAGTTCAACAATTGGTGATAGCTACATTGACAAAATCAAAGCACTATATTCTAAAAGTGAAGCAAAGTCTAGTGCTAAACCTAAAGCTTTTATTGTCAAAAAGCAAAAAACAGAAGCACCTGTTGTCGAAAGTAAACAAGAACCTGTTATGAAAACAGTTTCTCGTCTTGAAGTTGTTAGAAGTGCTAAAGATTTAAACACACAGCAAAACCAACCAAAACCAAAAGCTCCACAAAAGCCTGTTGTAAAGGTAGAAAAAGTTGAAATTGCTCCAAAAGCCAAAGTCGAAAATTCTACTGATAAACTTGCGAGTTTACCATCTATGACAAGAAAGAATTTTTCTCGTCAAAATGAAGTAAAAGAAGAAAATAAACAAGATAAAAAACCAAAAGAAAATAAAGACAAAAAGCCCGCTCCACAAGCTCCGATTAAAAGACATATCATTTCCCAAGATATGTATAATAACCAAGCTAGGGGCGCTAAGAAGAAGAAAAAAGAACACGGCTATAATAATAAGCAAGAAGAACAAGAAAGAATAAGTCTTGAAAAAACTGTACAAAATAAACACAAAAAACACACTCAAGAAACAGCTGCAGTTGAAGAAGTAAAATCTGTTGTAATCAATCGACCTATGACAGTTGGTGAGTTGTCGGATAAAATCAAAAAAACACCTGCTGAAATTATTAAATTTTTAATGCTTGAAGGTATCATGGTGACTGTTAATGCTCCTATTGATACTGAAACATCAAAAAAAGTTGCACTGAATTTTGATTTAGAAGTTTTAGATGAAGATATTGAAGAATTTATTGCACAGGAAGAAGAAAAAGAGGGTGTAAATAAATATCTTAAAAACGCTAAAGAAGAAGATATTGTCAAGCGTGCACCTGTTGTTACTGTTATGGGTCACGTTGACCATGGTAAAACAACTACCCTTGATTCAATCAGAGCTTCAAAACACAAAATCGTATCAACTGAAGTTGGTGGAATTACTCAAAGTATTGGTGCGTACACTGTTTGGCTTGATAAAAAGAAAATCGTATTTATTGATACACCGGGTCACGAAGCATTTACTCAAATGCGTTTACGTGGTGCGCAATCAACAGATATTGCAGTATTAGTTGTTGCAGCTGATGATGGTGTTATGCCTCAAACTGTTGAAAGTATTTCACATGCTAAATCAGCAGGAGTGCCTATCATTGTTGCTGTAAATAAATGCGATAAACCTGATGCTAACCCTGATAAAGTTCTTCAAGAATTAATTGAACATGGTTTGGTTCCTGAAAAGTGGGGTGGAGATACAATTTGTGTCCCAATTTCAGCATTACAAAAAACAGGTATTGATGAACTTTTAGAATACATTTTATTAGTTGCTGAAATGCAAGAACTAAAAGCTGTTGAAAAATGCCCTGCAACAGGTGTAATAATTGAAGCAAATCTTGATAAAGGCAAAGGTCCTGTTGCTACAATGCTTGTTCAAAACGGTACACTTAAAGTTGGAGATTCAATTGTTGTAGGTACTGTTGGCGGAAAAGTTAGAGCTTTGTTAGATGACTCAGGAAAACGTGTTAGAACGGCAGGACCATCAACTCCTGTTGAAATTCTTGGTTTAAACGAAGTTCCTCAAGCCGGTGACATCTTTGAAGTTGTTGAAAGCGACAAAGTTATGAAGCAAATAGTTGCTCAAAGAAAACAATTGGAACGCTCTTCAAGACTTGAAGCAATGACAGCAGCCCATGTGCAAAAAGAAGCTATTGCTGGCGATAATCAAGTTACTAACTTAAATCTTATCATTAAAGCCAATACAAATGGTGCAGCAGAAGCCGTTTCTAACGCTATTCAAAACGTTAAATCTTTAAAAGTTGTACCAAAAATTGTCCATGCCGGCGTTGGTGATATCTCTGAAGCAGATGTTATGCTTGCTTCTGCATCTAACGCAATTATTCTTGGTTTTACAGTTAAAGAAGATATGAACGCGCTTTTAGCTTCTCAAAAACAAGGCGTTAAAATTAAAAAATATGATATCATTTATCAAGTATTAGAAGACATTGAAAAAACAATGCTTTCTTTACTTTCTCCTGAAATTGAAGATGTTGAACTTGGTAAGGCTGAGGTTAGAGCCGTATTTACCGTTGGAAAAACAACAAGAATTGCAGGTTGCTACGTTCTTGAGGGTAAAATCGTACGTTCTAAGACAGCTCGCTTAATTAGAAATGGCGAAGAAATCTTCAAAGGTGAAATTGACCAATTAAAACGCTTTAAAGATGACGTTAAAGAAGTAAAAGAGGGCTTTGAATGTGGTATTTCATTCTCTCGCTTTAATGACATTCAAGAGGGTGATATTATTGAAGTATCAACAACTAAAGAAGTAGAACCACAAACATTAATATAGGATAAAACCATGTCATTAAGAAACGAAAGAGTTAGAAAAGCTTTAATGAGAGAAATTTCCGATATTATTTTTCGTGAAATTAAAGACCCTCAAATTTGCGGTATGGTTTCTATAACAGATGTTGATGTTTCATCTGATAATTCTGCTGCTCGTGTTTTTTACAGTGTTTATGGAGATGATGAAGTAAAAGAAAAGACTTCAAAAGCACTAGAACGTCACGTTGGGCAAATTCGCCATGAAGTAGGAAAAAGAATTAGATTAAGAAAAACTCCAACACTTCTTTTTATTCAAGATGATTCTATGGAAAGAGGTGCTAAAATAATGAATTTAATTAATAAAATTGAACGTGGCGAAGTTTAGATGTATTTTTTAAATATCAATAAGCCTAAAGGAATAACTTCATTTGACGTTATAAGAACTCTTAGAAAGAAGCTTAAAATAAAGCAAATAGGTCATAGTGGAACACTTGACCCTCTTGCGTCTGGTGTTATGCAAGTGGCTGTCGGAAAAGCAACAAAGCTGCTTGATTATCTAAATTCTGATAAAGAATATATTGCAGACATTGTTTTTGGTTTTGTAACTGAAACGTTTGATAGTGAATCTGAAAAACAGTTTGTTGGCAAGCCTTCTTTTTCTAAAAAAGAACTTAATTGCGTTCTTGATAGTTTTTTGGGTAAAAGTTTTCAAATTCCACCTAAATATAGTGCTATAAAATTAAATGGTCAAAAATTGTGCGATTTAGCTCGCAATAATAAAGAAATTGATATTGAAGTCCATAAAAGAGAAATTGAAATTTATTCTATAGAATTGTTAGATTTTAGCCAAGATAAAGCAAAAATTAAAGTTTCTTGTAAAAAAGGGACTTATATTCGCTCTCTTGTAAATGATATTGGTCAAAAGCTTGGTTGCGGAGCCTATATGAGCGAACTAATTAGAACAAAAGCTGGCGATTTTATTCTTGAAAACTCAAATAACTTAGAAGACGAAAAATTTTTTGAAATCCCGCCTCTGTGCGCTTTAACGCTAAAACAAATTGAACTTAGCAATGAACAATATTTTAAAATTAAAAACGGTAACTTCATTACTTGCGAGTGTAATGAATTTGAAAATTATTTTTTATTAACAAAAAATAACAAACTTGTATCGATAGGATATTTATCAGATAATTTAATTAAACCTAAAAAGTTTTTTGGGGAGGATTGATGAATACTTTTTTAAAAACATTTTTTGCGTGTTTAATTTTAACTTTTGGTTTTTTGGCTTATAAGTTTTTTTCAGTATATAGCTATAGCGACGATTTGGTTGTTTCAAAGAATAATCCTGTTTTTGGTACTCATCATAATCTTCCAGAGGCGCCAAGCGTTGAAAAACCTGCTACAAAACCTGTTGAACCTCAAAAACAAAACCCTGATGATACTAAGCAAAAAAATGAAATTAGTAAATATTCTCATAAGTGTTATTTTTATTCACATAACGGAGAATTGATACTTGCTGAGCGCAAACTTTCTATGAAACCATCACTAGAAAGCGCTTTAAATGTTTTATTAAAAGGTCCATTAATCACAGAAACAAAAAAAGGAATTTATTCTGAAATCCCTGCTAATGTTGATCTAATTTCAGTTACAAGAATAGAAAATGATATTATTGTTGATTTAACTTCAAATTTTGGCAATGGTGGCGGATCTAAAAGCATCACAAATCGAGTAAAGCAGTTGTCTAAAACTGTTAAATTATACGAGCCAAACAAAAAAGTTTATTTATATATTAATGGCAAGGAAGTTGAATATCTTGGCGGCGACGGGGTTTATATCAAGCAACCGCTTGATTAACTAAATTCCTATCCAATTATTTGGCAGTTTTTTTGTTTTCAATTTCTTATCATAAATTGTGTAGTAATAGTTTTTTTGATTTAAAATTGTAGCCCAAAAGTTTTTAGAGTATGAATATTTAGAATTTAAAATTATTTTGTGCTTACAACTTTTAAGAAAATAAAATTCTTCTCTCCAATCATCAATTGTGATAATTTTATAATCAATTAAAATGTCTTTTAAGCCGTTTAAATTTTTTTTAGTAAAAATATATAGCTTTGGCCTTTTAACGTATTTATTGAGTCTTTTAGCTGCCTCTAAAATAAAATTATAGTTGATTAGATTTTCTTTAATGTCATTCTCATCAATAAATAAACCAATAGAATTTTGCGTATTGATTTCTTCTAAAATATCGTGATTAACTATGAAGTCACTGCTTTTAAATTGAAAATTGTTAATAATTTCACTGTTTAAATATTGAATATTTTCCAATTTAAATGATTTATTTTTGATTAACTTGCTTTTGTTTTTTAAATTTTTTTTGTTGTAACTGTTAAATTCATAAGCCTTCTTAGCTATTTCTTTTATTCTGGTAGATGATATAAAATTGTATTTCATATCAAAACTTGACATATATTTTTCAAAATTGTTTCTTAAAGTTGGCTTATTTTCGTAGCAAATTTTTTCGCCTGTTTGATTTTCAATAATCTTTGCTAAAGCATAGCAAGACATATTGTCAGCGAAATCTTCATGATATTTAACTAATATTATGTTTTTGTTCATATATTGTGTAAAAAATTAATCAAATGTATGATTTACATTTAACTTTATCATAAATATTCTTAATATTGTCGCATTATTATAAAAAGTAAATTACAATTAAGGTAGTTATGAAAAATATATTTAAATTTTTATTCATATTGTTTTTAGGGGTAATCTGTTGTGCATGCGTAAATACAGTTGCCGTACATGAACTAAATCAAAAAGCTAGCAAATATCTTGAAGAAGGAAATCTTGACGCTGCAATAGCTCGTCTTGAAGCTTCTGTTGATTTAGACGCTAATGTTTATGAATCAAGATATAATCTCGCAAGTGCTTATGTTAGTGCAGGTAAATGCGAGCATGCTCTTGAACATATTAACGTTGCAGTTGAATTAAACAGCAAGGAACCTGTTGTTCATTACACAAGAGGTGTTGCGGCGCAATGCATTGCAGATAAAATTATAAAAGAACATGAAGATGGCAGTGTATTGTCTAGCGCAGAACATCAGCACTATGTTGATATGATTAAAATTGCCAATGAAAGCTTTGATAAATACCTTTCTTTGGCACCTGGAGCTGAAGATTTTCAATCAGTGCTTGGTTTAATTAAACAAAATGAAACTAAAATTGGTCAAAATAGCACCATGCAATAAATATGATAACAATTTATCCACATAATACGCCAATAATTGCTCATATCTTTAATTACCCTATAAGATATTATGGATTAATTATGGCAATTGTGTTTCTGGTTGGTGTGTTGTTTTCTTATTATCTTTTTAAGAAGAAATACAATAATGCAACCGCAGATTTATTTTTTGATTATGCTCCTGTTCTGATAATATCTTCAATTATTGGTGCAAGACTATTTTATGTTTTTGCATCATGGGAATTTTATTCTGATAATTTGATTGAAATTTTTATGATTAACCATGGCGGATTGTCGATTTTTGGCTCAATTATAGCCGGTTTAGCAACAATCTTTATCATATCAAAAGTAAAAAAGTTTGATTTCAAAAAACATCTTGACGTTATTGCTGTTGTTTTCCCGCTATGTCAGGCGATTGGTCGTTTTGGAAATTATTTTAATCAAGAAGCTTATGGAGCACCTACTAATGGTTTTATCAGGCTTTTTGTTGACGAAAAATTTCGCTATTCTCAATATAAAAATATAGAATTTTATCACCCAACTTTTTTGTATGAAAGTTTTTTTGATTTGATTATATTTTTTATTTTAATGAGATTATTTTTTACCAAAAAGCAATTGAATTCAGGTGTAATTTCTTGTTTGTATTTAATTTTCTATGCAGTAGTAAGGTTTTTTATTGAATCAATAAGGCTTGATAGCGTTTTAAATGTTGGTAATATTCCTATTGTTCAAATAATATGCATTATTGTGTTTATTGTTTCATCACTTGTTTTATATTTTATTTGTCGTAATAAAAATTTACAATATTGATAGAAACTAAAGGTTTTAAAATTAAAGCTAATGGATATAATAGTGAAGCTCAATCATTACTTGATTTAGGAATTACACAAATAAATTTAGCTCAAACAGAAGAAACAACATTGATTGACAACTTTGATAAGAGAGGTAATCAATTAACAAAACAAGAGGGTGCAACGTTTATTCAAAATGGCGAAGAAAAAGAATATGCCGACATTTGGCATAAGAAGTTGGATGAATAAAAAAAGCCCTCTTATTGAGGGCTTTTAATTATTTTCTTGCCATAGCTTTAATCATTGATTTTCCGCTCATTTCTTGAGGTTTTTTAATTTCTAAAATATCAAGAATTGATGGAGCTATATCGCATAATGCACCATCTTTTTCAAGTTCATATTCATTGTTTGATACAATAATAAATGGAACAGTGTTTGTTGTGTGCGCAGTTTGTGGTGCATTTGTTTGTTCATTAAACATCCATTCAGCATTACCGTGGTCTGCCGTAATAATCATTGGAACGTTGTTTTCTAAAGCTTTATTTGCGATACGACCAACGCATTCATCAACTGCTTCACAAGCTTTAACTGCTGCCTCCATAACGCCGGTATGACCAACCATATCTGGGTTTGCAAAGTTTACTAAAATAAAACCATATTCAGGATTATCCAATGCTTTTAAAACATTGTCGCACACTTCATAAGCGCTCATTTCAGGTTTTAAATCGTATGTTGCAACTTTTGGAGAGTTAACAAGAGCTCTTGTTTCTAATTTTCCCTCTTTTTCCACTCCGCCATTAAAGAAAAATGTAATATGTGCATATTTTTCAGTTTCAGCTGTTCTGAATTGTTTGATGTTATTATTGTCTAAAACATCACCTAGGATATTTGTTAAAGTTTGCGGTTTAAATGCAACTGGAACATCAAGAGTTTCATCATATTGAGTCATGCAAACGTAATATAAGTTTTTGATTTCTTTTTTGCGTTCAAAACCGCTAAATTCTTTGTCGACAAACGTTCTTGTAATTTCACGAGCTCTATCAGGTCTATAGTTAAAGAAGATTAAAGCATCATTATCTTCAATTCTTCTTTGTGAAATTACTGTTGGTTCAACAAATTCATCTGTTTTTTCATTTTTATATGAATTTTCAATAGCAATTTTTGAATTTTCTTCTTTTATCCCTTCGCCTAAAGTTAAACAATCATAAGCACGCTCAACTCTTTCCCAGCGTTTATCTCTATCCATTGCCCAATATCTTCCAATAATTGAAGCAATTTTAGGAAGATTATATTTTGCTAATTCCTCTTCAATTTCTGCCAAATACTTATCAGCTGATTTTGGAGGAGTATCTCTTCCATCTAAGAAAGCATGTATATAAACATCTTTCAAATTGTTATCAGCCATCATTTTAATTAATGCTTTTAGATGTTTCATTGAGCTATGAACTCCTCCCGGAGAAACAAGCCCATAAATATGCATTGCAGAATTGTTCTTTTTGACATGGTTGATTGCATTTAAAAATTCGCTATTTTCAAAGAAATTGCCATCATCAATAGATTTATTTATTCTGGTTAATTCTTGATATACAATTCTACCGGCGCCAATATTTAAGTGCCCTACTTCGCTGTTGCCCATTTGACCCTCTGGCAATCCAACAGACAATCCATCAGCATGAATTTGAGTTGACGGCATAGTTGCCATAAATTTATCATAATTTGGAGTTTTTGCACTATATACTGCGTTGTGTTTTGTGTCGTTTGAAATTCCCCATCCATCCAAAATACAGAGTAGTGCACGTTTTTTACCGTTTGTCATATTTACCTCTTTATATTGTTTTAACGTTGTTATTTTATCACAAAAAATCAATCAAATGGATTGGTTTTAAATTCAATTTTGTTTGTAATATTATATTTATAGTGGGGAATAATAATGAAATTTTCTAAATATAGCGCAATAATTATAGGCAGTGGCATTAGCGGTTTATTTTTGGCAAATAAGCTCTCTTTAAATAATAATTTATCAGATGATGTTTTGTTAATCACAAAAGATGAGCTGTTTTCTGGTTCATCCGCTTTAGCACAAGGTGGTATAGTTTCTGTTATTCCCGAAATCAACCCAACTGATTCTATTGAATCTCACATTAAAGATACAATTCAAGCAGGTTGTGGTTTAAATGAGCTAAATTCCGTTAAGTTTGTTTCGCAAAATTCAGCAAATGCAGCGCAAGAACTCATTCGTTTTGGAGTAGAGTTTGATAAAAATGAGAAAAATTCTCTTAATTTCACCTTGGAGGGCGCTCATAGTTGTCCAAGAATTCTCCATGCTCTTGGCGATTCAACAGGAAAAGTCATCGAAAAAACTCTTTGCGATAGATTGAATAAACTTGATAATGTAGATATTTATTCTAATACCGTTGTTGTTGAGCTTTTAGTTGATGAAAACAATGAATGTAAAGGCATAATTACCTATAATAAGCTTTCACATTCTTTTGAAGCAGTTTATTCTTCCAATATTGTCATTGCAACAGGCGGTATTGGTCAAATTTATAAAAATACTACAAACCCTGCTGTTTCAACAGGGGATGGAATTGCTCTAGCATACAACGCTGGTGCTGATGTTGAAAACATGGAATTTGTTCAGTTTCATCCAACAGCACTGTATTGTAAAAACAAAAAAACTATGCCATTAGTTTCGGAGTCTGCTCGTGGCGAGGGCGCAAAACTTGTTGATTTAAACGGTGATTACTTTGCTAAAAATTACCATCATCAAGCCGATTTAGCGCCTCGTGATGTCGTTGCTAGAGCAATTATTAAACAAATGGATGAAACTGATAGCGATTTTGTAAATCTTGACATTTCTCAAATTGGAATTGAAAAATTTAAACAAAGATTTCCTACAATCACTTCACTTTGCTATGAAAACAATGTTGACCTATCAAGCGGTTTAATTCCTGTTGCTCCTGCTCAGCACTACTTTATGGGTGGAATTAAGGTTGATACAAATGCTAAAACTAACATTAAAAATTTATATGCAATTGGAGAATGCTCTTCAACTGGGCTCCATGGAGCAAATCGTCTTGCTTCAAATTCGCTCTTAGAATGTGTTGTTTACGCTCAACAGCTTGCAAGTGTTATAGAAGCAAACTTGCAAAATCCTCCAAAGAAAAACGATGCAAAAATCAAAGAAATTATTGAAAAATATTCTCAAATTGATGTGAATAACACTGAAACAAGCCAAATTTTAGAATATTTTAATAATTTAAAAGAAACAATGTCAACTTATGTTTCAATTAAGCGAAATGAAGCCGGTTTAAACAAAGCATTGGTTGAAATTTCATCTCTTGAAGCAAAAACAAAAAGGATTTCAAATTCATTCAATTATGAAAAATACGAGCTTTTAAACGCTCTTTGTGTTGCTAAATTAATCACTAAAGCAGCACTTAATAGAAAAGAATCAATCGGTGCACACTATCGAGAAGATTATATACCAGAAAAACAAGCTAAAAAGGAAATAACTCAAAATGACAAAATATTGGTTGAATAACTTCGCAATTGACGATTTTATTATTTCAGCTCTTAAAGAAGACATGTATTTTGGCGATATTACGACAGATGCCATTTGTGCTGATTTAGATGAAAAGCAGTTTTCAATTTTTCTTAAAACTCGTCAAGATGGTGTTTTGTGCGGAAGAAGCGTATTTGAGCGAGTTTTTAAACTGCTTTGCGATGATAAAGTAAAAATCGATTTCTTTTTTGAAGATGGTGATGAAATAAAAGCCGGCGATAAAATCGCAACCATTGTTGGAGATGCTCATTATATCTTAACAGGTGAAAGATTAGCGCTTAATTTTGTTCAAAAAATGTCTGGAATTGCGACTTACACTCGTAAATTTCAAAATTTGATTTCAAAATATAATGTAAGAATTGTAGATACCAGAAAAAACACCCCAAACTTTAGGCTTTTTGAAAAATATTCAGTTAAAGTTGGCGGAAATTATCTTCATCGCTTTAATCTTTCAGATTGTGTTATGTTAAAAGATAATCATATTGCACTTTATGGCGGTTCAATAACTCGTGCGGTTAGTGAAATCAGAAAGCATTTATCTCATGCTCATAAAATAGAAATCGAATGCGATACACTAGCGCAAGTTAAAGAAGCTGTTGAAAATAATGTCGATATTATCATGCTTGATAATATGACTTGTGAGCAAATGAAAGAAGCTTGCGAATATATTAACAAAAGAGCTATTGTTGAAGCATCGGGCTGTGTAACATTTGATAATGTTGAAAATATTGCAAAAACAGGCGTAGATGTAATTTCAACAAGCGCAATTGTTATGAAAGCACCAACTCTTGACCTTGCTTTTGACTATAACAGCTAGCAGTTTGGCAAAAATGTATTTTTAAATTCTTTGCTTGCGCTCAGAATGACGGTTTGGTGCATTAATGTCAGATGTTCGTCATTCTGAGGTGTAAAGTAGCCGAAGAATCTATTGCAAAACTTTCCTATTCGCCTTTTTTACAATTTTTGATTTTTTGACTTATGTTAAATTCAAGTTTTTCCAATTCTTTTAATTTTTCTGGCGTTTGTTTTAATCTCCAGTTATTTAACATAAATTGAAATTCTTCTGATGGTATCAAACATTCACCAGTTGCAACTTTTTGGTAATATTTTTCAGTAAATTCCAAAATAAATGGTTCATAAGCTTTAATTATGCTATCGGAAATATCTTTTGCTGTTGTCAATATTCTTGAAACGTCTTCTTGGATAGCTTCTTTTTGTTTTTCTGTTGCAAAGCGGTTGCCGATAGTGTTTCTAACGCCTGTTTTAACACCCATACCCATTAATGTTACCATTTGTTCTGCTGCTGTAACTGCGCTTTCCATATCGCCTGTAATACCCCAAGAGCCTTGCATATTGTAGATAATGTTTTCTGCACTATGACCACCGTAAGTGCAAATAATGTCGGCAAATAATCTTTCAAAAGACCATTCTTCATTATCAGAATCTTTATAGAACATTGCGCCGCCAAAATCACCCCTAGGATCAAGCGTGATGAAATCAACTTGGGATGGTAAATGCCAAGGAATATCCGATTTTTTAGCCATTTCATACATTAATTGAAGTGTTAGCGCATGGCCTGCTTCATGAGATGTTACAATTTTCTTTCTTGATTCTGAAATTTCAGATGTATCAGCTCGACCAGTAGTCATTTGAAGATAAGCTTCGGTAAAATCAGTTGTATCAATTGCGTCTTTGTCTTGTTCTTTAGAAATAATATTTGCTCTATCAAGCAGATCAATTAAATCAACAACTGAGAAATATTTTGTTCTTTCAGCTACTGTGTTTAAGATTTTATCTTTTTCGCCAAGACTATCGTCTTTAATTTGACGTCCGTCTTTTTCAATATAATAATCTAAAATTTCTCTTCTTTGCTCAGAATCTCGTGGTTGATAAATTACAATTTGATTTAAGAATTTATATGGTTTTAAGATGTTTTCATCAAGAGTTTCTGGAATATTCATTGAACCAACAATGATAATGTTTAATTTCCCTTCTTTTCTTATTGCTTCCATTTCAGATAACAATTGCGAAAAGGCTTTTTGCTCATAAATTGATGAAATACCATATAATGGGTCAGAGCCAAAGTTATCAAAGTTGTCAATATATATAATTGCTGTGTTTAATGGGTTTGCTTCTGCTTGAGCTTTAGCATTTTGAATAATCTTTTTAATTTTAATTTCAGATAGACCTGCTTCTTGTGATAGCGCATCGATATCTTTAATTGCAAAATCTCTTGCATTCAATTTTAAAATTGGAACCTGAGTTTCACCAGCAATTGCCTCAATAGTGTGGCGTCTGCCGCCCCCGCTTGCGCCACCGTGGTTATGCATAATAATTACGCCACGAGTTCCAATTGAACCATTTTGAATTTGTTTAACATAGCTTTGAGCTTCCGCCAAAACCATTGGCATACCTTTGATATCGGCCAAGGTTTTACCTGTGTCAAAAACAATGCTTCTTTCTTCAATATTCGCTACTTCGCTTAGGTTTTCTGTTTCTTTTAGATATGTATCAATGTGTTTTGGGGTAATTTCTTTCTCA
Source organism: Cyanobacteria bacterium SIG27 (assembly GCA_015152565.1). Classification (GTDB taxonomy): domain Bacteria; phylum Cyanobacteriota; class Vampirovibrionia; order Gastranaerophilales; family Gastranaerophilaceae; genus RUG14156. The sequence goes on along the minus strand of SUTT01000014.1, from coordinate 19,377 downwards.
TCAACAAAATATTTTGAAACTGTATTTAATAACTCAATTGCCTTATCAGGATAATTTCCTTGTTTTGAACCTGTTAATTCAATTGCTCTTAAGACTGCTTGAGGCTGAATTTCTTTTTTAATTTTAGAAGAAATAAATTTAACGCCGCTTTCATTTGCCAGATAGTTTTTAGCGTCTGTTGCTGTTAAAATTGGCAATGATTGTTGCGCAAAGCCTGTTAATAAATCTCTCATTGGTCCAGGAGTTTCTGTATTAACATGATAAGATTCCGGAGTAACACTAAGAGCAAAATATACATTAGATTTGTCTGGATTATATTTTTCACTTCCTGACAATAATCTTACAAATTCAAGAGGTATTTGCATTTCTGAATTTTGCAAAAGTGCATCCATATCAAACATTATGACTGTTGTTTCGCCTTTTTTATTTTGGTCATATTTAGTTTTTTTGCCAAGCGTATATACAAACTCTTTTGTTGCTTTATCACTCAATTTGATAACGTGGGTTTTTTTAGGATCAATAGCTCCGTATTTTTGTCCTGGTTTTTTAACTAGATTTGCAAAGCTGCTTGCTAAATATGAATATCCTGAAAGGTTTTCATTGTCGTTAATAATTAAAACGTTATTTCCTAAAGCTATATTTTTCCACATTGTATCAGCTTTATTGTCGTAAAATTCAATGTGATATTTTTCATCAGCCTTAGCTTCTTCTTTCATAACTGCTTCTTGTAAATCAAAAATTAAATCAGCATATTCTTGAGCTAGTTGTTTGTCTTGCGAAATATGTGATGCAAGTAAGAAGTAGCTATCAAAAAAGTCTGGCATATCGGTTTGTTGAATTATTTTGTTCCAAAAATCTGAAGTATCGCAAATTGATTTTTTAGACATGGTTGGCGTTGTTAATTGTGGACGAGGATTATTACGTAAATCACGTTGAACAAAATTTTCCTCCATAGACTTAATGTGTTTATTTAGAATTTCAATAACTTGTTTTCTTTTCTCGTCAACATACAAGCAAGTACAACCCATATAAATTAAATTTTGGATAGCAAATGGTAGTCTAAATCTTTGCTCTTGATCTAAAAGAATAGGGTTTTTGTCTGCTTCTTTAATAAAATTATTCGCCATAATTAAAGAAGCCATATATGTGTGCCAAGTTTCTAATTCTGGGGAATTTGCCCTTTTGGCAATTGAAACTGCGTAATCATAAATTTCCTTAGCTTCTGGTGTATAATTTCTTTTCATTAATTTTAAGTCGGTATAATCATCTTTTGACTTAATTTTAATATTAAATGCTGGCAAATTTTGAGCAACTTTGTTTAAATCAATCGGATTTTTTTGTGTATTTTGTTGTTTTGATTGTTTATTATTAACTTGTTTTTTAGATTTTTTTATAGCTTGAAATGCTTGGTTTTGTGCGTTGACTGGTGATAGCTTCATTAATTTTTCCTCGTTTTACTTTTTTATATAATGCTTGTAAAAAAAATTATTTGCTAGTAAATTTTTTTCATATTTACAAAAATAAACAATTAAAAAAAGAATTTTAAGCAAAGCAAAGCAATTTTCTATCTTATTATTTTGAGGGTGAAGATAAAGAAATTATTCTAGCTAAAATACATCAATCTAAAATAGTTGACTGTCTTTAAAATTCCATCTAAAACCGTAGTATCGCAAGAAAAGTCATAATAATTTTTATTTGGCAAATACTTTGGTGTGTATTGAACTGCACTATTTAATATCACCTTTGAATTTGACTTTGTATATGTGATAATTAGCTTTGCAATATCAGAATTTAAATATAAATTATCATTTATTAAATCAACAATTGGTTTATTGGTATAAGTTTTCATTAATTTTTCAAGGTTTAATACAATATCTTGAATATATGTATAATAAAAAGCTTCTTCAAAATTAAGCTCAATATTTTTCCCGTTTAAAATATCCATGATTATTCTTGGTATAAATCGTTTGTCGCTTTTTAGTAAGTTTTCACCATAAACCTCGTCAATTCGGGCAAAAACAGCATTAATTTTGCTGTTTTCAATCAATTCTAAAACAAGATTTTCGATTAATTTCAACATATCAAAATATTTATGAAGTTTTTTATTATGGTCTTGATAATCGAGATATTGAGTCAATAAAACAAGCCTTGCTCCTTGCATTTGGCTAAATTTAACAATATTTTTAGTAATTTCAATGTTATTTAAGATAAAATCATATTTATTGTTATAATAATGCCCCAAATCGCCATTTCCTGCAAGATGGTATATATAATCAGCTTCTAGAGTGATTTCATTAGTTAAATCATGTTCAATAAATTCAAAACGTTCATTTTTAAGCAGGGGATAAAGATTGGACATTGTAGATGATGAAAAATTATCCAAACCGTAAATGAAATTTTTCTCATCTTTTAAAAGATGATTTGCCAAATTTGAGCCAATAAAGCCTGATACGCCAGTTACTAATATCTTATCCATATTTTGATTTTATTTTAAAGCGTTCTTTATTTCAACTAATTCACTATTCTTAAAATCACCTAAAGTTGTGTTAAATTCGATATATTCTTTTAATTCATGCGCAAATTTTGCTTTTTTAAACTCCCCAAAACCATATTTTTTATAGATATTTTCAAGATTATAAACCATTGATTTATCAGGGTCAAAATCATCAAACATGCAATTTAATTCATTTTTATGAACTATATTGATTGTTTTTTGAAGAATATTTTGGGGAATAATATCTTCAATTTCACCATTTTTAATTAGATATATCGTATCAACTGGGCGTAATTTTGGTTCTATCAGGTCTTTTATTGGCATTGCATCTTTATCTAGCAATATAAAAAACGGAAGTTTTACATATTCAAGCATGGAGTAATATTTTCTTGCCACTTGATTTTTGCCCCCTGCAGGAAGTATCAAGACGCCGTTTTGATTAATATCGTAATTTAGCTTTTTAAATATTGTTTCAAGCAAGGTGTGCTCAGTTTGCCCTTCGCAGAGAATTATTTTTTCAATAGGATATAGAAGATTCTCTTTTTTTCTTAATTCTAGAATATTGGTTTTGCTTTTTGAAATTTCAATCAACCATTGAACATTTTTTGCTAAATTTTCATTTTTTTTAACTTCGCTAACCATTGAAGAAATATTCAATCGAGCTGATAGGTATTGATAAGATGATTGATTAAAATTAAAATATTTTTCCTCTAACCCCATCAAAATATCATTAATATAAAAGTCATTATTTTGCTTAATTGAAGAGTTAAAAATTTCTTCAACAATTTTAATTTCATCCTCTAGAGATAGGTTTTTCAGCTTTTCATCAAGACAGAATTTGTTGATTATATCATCAAAAACTCGCTTATAGCGAACACAAGCGGGTTCAAAGCGAGTTAATCTATCTAAAATTGTAATAAAATAATCTGATGGAATTTGCTTAAATTTCATAAAACTAAAATACATCAAAAAGAATTAAATGTATATTAAGTGTTTGATTGACATTAATTAATTATATAGTAAAATTTAAATAGAGATTTTTATCACGAAAAGGAGATACTTAAAAATGACAGCAACTGAAGAAATCAAATTGATTGCCTCTGCTGAACAGTTAGATGCTCTTATTGATAGAGTAGCTGCGGCTCAAAAAGAATTTTCTACTTTTTCTCAAGAACAAGTAGATAAAATCTTCAAAGCAGCAGCAACAGCGGCAGACAAAGCTCGTATTCCTCTTGCTAAAATGGCAAGAAAAGAAACTGGTATGGGTGTAGTTGAAGATAAAATTATTAAAAATCACTACGCAGCAGAATACATTTACAATAAACACAAAAACACTAAAACTTGTGGTGTTATTGATGACGACAAGGCAAATGGAGTTAAAATTGTAGCTGAACCATTGGGCGTTTTAGCCGGTGTAATTCCAACTACAAACCCAACTTCAACTGCTATTTTTAAATCGTTAATTGCACTAAAAACAAGAAACGGTATTGTATTCTCTCCACACCCAAGAGCTAAAAATTGCACAATTGAAGCAGCAAAAATCGTTTTAGATGCAGCTGTTAAAGCTGGTGCTCCAAAAGATATCATTGGTTGGATTGATATGGATCCTGAGGCTGAAGAAGCTGCCAAAGCTGAAAAAAGAAATTTGGGCGTTGAATTATCAGGTCAATTAATGAAACATAAAAAAATCGCTTGTATTTTAGCTACAGGTGGTCCTGGAATGGTTACTGCGGCTTATTCTTCAGGAAACCCAGCATTAGGCGTAGGCCCTGGTAATACTGCAGTAGTTATTGATGAAACAGCTGATATTAAAATGGCAGTTTCTTCAATTTTAATGTCAAAAACATTTGATAATGGTATGATTTGTGCTTCTGAACAATCAGTAATCATTGTTGATTCTGTTTATGAAGAAGTTAAAAAAGAATTTGCTTACCGTGGAGCATATTTAGTAAATACAGATGAACAACAAAAACTTGTTGATCTTCCATTTATTGACCCTGCTCGTGGTACTGCACACCCACAAATCGTTGGTCAACCAGCACATGAAATTGCTAAATTAGCTGGTTTTGATACACCTGTAAATGCTAAAGTTTTATTAGCTGAAAGACCAGAAGTTGATTGGGCTGACCCATTTTCTAGAGAAAAATTATCTCCAATTTTAACTATGTATAAAGCTGAATCTTTTGAAGATGCAGCAGAAAAAGCATACTACCTAGTATCAAGAGGTGGTGCTGGTCATACTGCAGTTCTTTATACAGATGAACGTAAAAAAGATAGAATTGATGCTTATGCTCAAAAAATGCCAGCATGTCGTGTATTAATCAATCAACCATCATCTCAAGGTGGTATCGGTGATTTATACAACTTCCGTATGGAACCATCTTTAACACTTGGTTGCGGTTCTTGGGGTAAAAACTCAGTATCAGGAAACGTTGGTGTTAGAGACTTATTAAACTATAAGAGAGTTGCTGAAAGGAGAGAAAACATGCTTTGGTTTAAAGTTCCACAAAAAGTTTACTTCAAACGTGGTGCGACTGATTTAGCTTTACGTGAATTACAAGGTAGAAAAAAAGCGTTCATCGTTACTGATAGATTCTTATTCAATTCTGGCGCATGTGAACAAATTACAAAAGTTCTTGATGAAATCGGAATTGATCATGAAGTATTCTTTGATGTTAAACCAGATCCAACTCTATCAACAATCGAAGAAGCTTATGCAATTATGAAACCATTTGAACCAGACGTAATTATCGCTCTTGGTGGTGGTTCTCCAATGGATGCTGCTAAAATCTTATGGTTAAAATATGAACAACCTGAAACAGTATTTGAAGATATCGCTATGAGATTTATGGATATCAGAAAAAGAATTTGTCAACTTCCTGAACTTGGCAAAAAAGCTCTTATGGTTGCTATTCCAACAACATCAGGTACTGGTTCAGAAGTAACACCATTCTCAATCATCACAGATGATAAATCAGGTGTTAAATATGCAATTGCTGATTATGCACTAACACCTAATATGGCAATTGTTGACCCTAACTTTGTTGATGGTATGCCAAAAGGTTTAACTTCAGCATCAGGTATTGACGCTTTAGTTCACGCTATTGAAGCTTATGTATCTTGTATGGCAACAAACTTTACTAATTCAAACGCTTTAGAAGCAATTAAATTAGTATTTAAATACTTACCAAGATCATACAAAGATGGCGCTAACGATCCAATCGCAAGAGAAAAAATGCACTATGCTGCAACAATCGCTGCTATGGCATTTGCTAACTCTTTCTTAGGATTATGCCACTCTATGGCTCACAAGCTAGGTGCAATGTTCCACATTCCACACGGTGTAGCTAACGCATTATTAATCAGACAAGTTATGAAATATAACGCAACTGATTGTCCTAAAAAACAAGCTACATTCCCTCAATACAAATTCCCATGTGCAGTTGAAAGATATGCTCAAATTGCAGATGAATTAAAATTGGGCGGTTCTTCAAATGAAGAAAAAACACAATTATTATTAAATGCAGTTGATGCTTTAATGAAAGAAATTGAACTTCCAAATTCAATTAAAGACTTTGGTGTTTCTGAAGAAGACTTCTACGCTAAACTTGATGAAATGGTTGAATTGGCATTTGACGACCAATGTACAGGTGCAAATCCAGTTTACCCAATCATGGAAGATATGAAACAACTTTACATTGACGCATTCAACGGTAACGTATAATAAATAAATCTAAAGGGGTTACAAGCGATTGTAGCCCCTTTTTTGATGTAAATTAAGAAAAAGATATTAAATTATGAAAAACTCTCTTTCTCAACGCACTATAAACCGTCTAACGCAATATCATACAATTTTAAGAGATTATTCTAAAAAAGGCATTGAAAATATTACCTCTGCTTTAATATCTCAATATTTAAAAATTGATGAAACGCAAGTTAGAAAAGACTTAAAAAGCATTAATTGCAAAGGTAAATGCAAGGTTGGATATGTTGTATCTGAATTGAAAGAGATTATTGAAGATGTTCTTGATTATAAAATAACCAAAAGGGCCTATGTAATTGGCGCAGGTAATCTTGGCACAGCCTTATCAAAATATTCAAAATTTGATGAATTTGGCTTAAAAATTGAAGCGCTTTTTGATACGGATATTAAAAAAATTGGTCAAAATATTGATAATAAGCCTATATATGACCTTAAAGATATTTCGCAAATTATCAAAAAAACTGGCGTAAATATTGCAATTTTAACTCTTCCAAATAAAGTTGCTCAAAGTGTAACAGATGAGCTCGTTATAGCTGGAATTAAATATATTTGGAATTTTGCACCCACAATTTTAACTGTTCCTGATGGAATTAAAGTTTGGAATGAAAATTTAATAGGTAGCTTTTTGCAATTCTGCGCAATTGAAGATATTAAATAGTCACATTAAGCTATTTTAAAAACTTTTCAAAAATTTTATTTGAATCAAGTTTTTGAGAATTGTTGTCTTTTTTGTCATTTGCAAAATATCTATAATCATCTAATTCTTTTATAGCTTGCATATTAGCTACTCTAGAAGCATTTTTTTGCTCTTTTGTAACAATGACATTCATTAATATCGGAATTATAAACGTTGAAGCAATCTTTATCCAAGCAGATGGCTTATAATCTTGTTTTGTTTCAATCATTTTAGCTGTTTCTTTAAACATTGTTAGTAACAATAGTGGTGCAAATATAAAATTGCTCACCATTTGAGTTACAAGATCACCCAGAGCTTCTGTTGCTTCAGAATATGTCTGCGATTTATCATCTAATATATTAAACATATTAAAGACATTTTTTTGAAGTTGCTGTGCTCGGGCTCTTTGTTGCGAAGATAAATCAATCTGATTTTTGGCTTTTCTTAATTGAATATCTTTTGCATTATTTTCTTTTACATATTTATTGTATTCACGATTATCCTTTATCAACTGGATGAAAGTTTGAAAGAAATTAGCTTTTTTTGATGTATCAATATTTGCATTAACATTTTCAAGCTTATCATTATCGACATAATAAAGCGCTTGAGGATTATTCAATAATTCCTTTTTTGCCCTAAAACGACCAACCCTAGAAGCTTGTTTATCAATTTTTGCAGCAATGATTGCTGTAGAAAACATTATAGCGTAGTTTGTAATTAATTTTATTGGTTGCGAATATTTAATGGGAACTTTTAATAATTTTGAAATTTTGCCCGCAAGTGAGCTTACTACACCACCACCAGCAAAACCCAAAACCATGGCAACTTTAGTAATTAATTCAGCGTTTTCTGCATAATCTTGCGATGTAATGTCGATTTTTTCTACTATGGCTTGAATTAGCTCTTTATCTTTCTTGGCTTCAAGTATTTCTTCTGGTGTCAATTTTGTTGATAAATCGATTTTTGGTTTTGTTAAAGACTTATCTTCTTTTTCTTTTTTAAAGATAGTTTTAAACGATTCAATTACACCAAGCCCTTTTGTTGCGCTAATCGCTTTTGATTTTTCTTTTTTAGATACTTTTATTGTGTTGGCAATTTTTTCAACTTCAGCTTCTTGCTCGTCTGTTAGAAGTGCGAATTGGTTTTCACTTTGTAAATCATTTTTAATTGCATCCGCTCTTCCTTCTCTTGAGGCTTGAATTTCTTTTTTAGCGCCCCAAAAAGAAGTAAATACTGATAATATTATTGACGGTACAATAAATATAGCTAATGGAGCAATAAGCTTTCGTGCATTTTTAAAATTTCCCTGAATAACTTCACTTAACGCTTTTTGAGCATTTTTAGATAAAGCAACCCATCCAATTGCAATTAATGTTGATAGATTGACTACAACGTCTGCAATAGGCTTTATTATTCCTTGAATATAAACTTCCATATCCTCTGCCCTGCTTTGAGAATATTCATCCATTGTGTTTACGGCGTTTAAGATGATTTTTGCACGCTTAATATCATCGTCTTTTTGCTTATCGTCAATTGGATTTGTTTTTAAATATTCCAATTTTTTTGCAGTTAGCAAATTACGATTATTTTTCCAGTTTTGATATTCTGGCTTATATTTCCTATATTCAAGATAATCATTTATTTTAGACATTTTTCAAGCATACAAAACTTGAAAATTATTTTATTTGCTATCAAATTTTACAATATGCCGTTACATCAACAAGATCCAAGAAACGAGATTTTGTAATTTTAATTTCTTCACTCGAATCCCAAGGGTTAATTAGCACAATAGAATCGCCAACTACAGATTTAACACTAAAAAGATGATTTGTTGGCAAACCTTGTGTAAAATTACAGGTTAAATAGCTGCTATTAGAATTTTGTTCAAACAATTTCAGCGTATTTTCAATTTCATCTTTCTCTTTTGTGCACTGAGCGGTTTTGCCAGTTAAATAATACAATATTTCATCATCAAACCCTCCGCTTAGAGGCGTTACTTCATCAATTCCACTGTTAGTAACAAAATTTAGATATGAATCATCCATAATGTCATATACACCATTTCCGATATCTGTTCTTAATTTTTCAATTGCAAGTTCAAAAACTAACATGTCATTATCACCTGTTGAAAATTCAGACCTACTTTTGTCTTGACCGCCTTCAAAAGTCTTATCTGACATTTTTGCTAATAAAATTTCTTCGTAAGAAACTGAAAAATCGCCAAAATATGTATGTACAACCGCTCCGTCGGCATTATATTCAAGCGCATCGCTTAAAATTTTTGAGCCATTTTGCGTATATGATAGCGAATTTATTCCGGCTAATAGCCAACAATCACCAGTTCCACCTTGTTTAGTTGTTTGAATTTTTTCATCAAAATCCAAACTAACTAATTCTCTTAAATCGACATTATCTTTTGTGATTATTCCGTCATATTCTCCGTCAGAGTCGTTATCGATTACTGATGCAAGAGCATTTCCATCTTTATCAAAGAAAATTACTTGATTTTCATTTCCATTTACTTTTGAAAAAACTGTTTTATAGTCTAATTGGCCATTTGTGTAGGTATCTGTTTCATCTATTACATCATCACCATCAATATCTACTGATTTATTGTCTATTTGATTGTCGATGTATGTTGTATATTCAACTGAACCATCGCTATTTTTGGTGCAGATTCTGCCATATCTTAAACTATCATTTTGATATGATAAAGTAGAATTATATTGATAATTGCCGTCATAATCTTCAAAAAATATACTACTAGAGCCATTTTCATTGTATTCTTCAACATAATCACTTTTATCATCATAATTAGTATCCATTGCCATAGTTAGCAATTCGTCATTTAAATATTTCTCGATATAATCATACATACCGTCATGATTAGTATCTATGCTAATTGTTTTATATATATTCTTATCATTTTCACGATAAATTGATATTCCAAAATCGCATGAGCCATCGTTATCAAAATCTTGCTCAAGGTTTGTAATGCGATCATTTTCCTTGAAATAAGTTGCGCTTTCTTTGTTGTTATCAACATATTCATCAATAGATATATTAAGCTCATCAGAATATGCGCTAATGAACTCATTTAAATTTTTTTGATAGTTGTTATTAATCGTTAATGGGGTAACTTTGGGTCCGTTTATCATATTGTATCCTACAAGTATTTATATATTATATAAAGTATATATATGTAAGTTTATTGCTTAAATTATTAAGCAAAGTTAAAATTTTAATTTAAATCTTGCAAAATATAATTTTTCATATACTATAAATAATGCGCCGTAAATGAAGTAATTTCAAAAGTGGCAATAAAAAAGATCTTGTATCGTTAGTAAATCTTAAAGCTCCAAAAGGAGCTTTTTTTTATTTTATCTTTTTAAATACAAAAATGAACCACTCGTCATGTAAAAGATTTTGCTCCACTAAATCTAATTTTTCATCCGAATACGCAAGGCTTAGAATATCATTGTTTAATTTGCAAACCATTAAAAGTGATTTAGAATTATGTTTTGAATCAAAATCATTATTTGCAACAGATTTAATTATAGACGAATGTATAAGACGTTTTTTAGGTGAAAGAACAATAAAATAATCGTCTTTATTCAACTTGGATATTTTTTCATTATATTGATCTTTGAATTTTTGCGTAATATTGTCATTTTTTATAAAATCAAGAACAAATTTTGTTTTTTCGTCTATTGAGTACTTTGTTAAATCTTCATCAAATACTTTATTAAATTCATTTTGCCAGTTTTTCATAGTAAACATTTTATCTGCATTTATGTCATAAGTTTTAAGATTTTGATTATATTTTTTAATTAAATCATCACCATAAAGGCTAAAAACAAGGCAGTTTTCATAATTTTTTTCTGTAATATAATTACTAACGATTCCAAAATTTGTACGATTTAATTTGTAGTAGTAAAAATCAGTAAAAATAACTGTCATAGAAACAATAAAGTGCAACACTATTAAAATAGTAATTAAAGCAGGTTTTGTGTTTTCAAGTATGCAAAACAGAGTCAACAAGAATAAAGTCATTCCTAAAAAAATATAGTTTATATTGCACCCAGCATTTAGTAATTGCAGGCTTTGCAAGGAATAATATAAAACAGTGTAGCAAAATAAAAAACTTGTTAAAAAGAATAATAGTTTATCCTTTTTGTTGATTGAAAAATAAAAAATGTATGCAAACATAGCGCAAATTACAATCAAAAACAGCCAATCAGGGATAAATAAGATATCAAAAGGACAAATTGTAATTATAAAATTATTTATGAAACACATAATTCCAATTCCAGTTCCACTCCATTCCCAAGGGTTTTGCCAGAAAGTTTGCCTGGAATTAAAAAATTGAATAATAAAGATGATAAATTGAGGAATAAGCGCAATCAATGAATATAAACAAGTAAATAAGTACCTTTTAAGATGTTGCTTGAAAAATTTAAGATGATATATAAGTAAGATTATTGCTTCAATTGCAATAAAAATAATTCCTGTTGTTTGAGTGTATAAAAGTAAAACATTTACAATTGCAAGAAAGATATAATTTTTTAAATTTTGTTTTTGAATTAATTTCAAGCTAAATAATACACTTAAAAGACACAAAAATAGCGCCATTTGATAAAATCTTACCGTTTGCGCTTCAGAAAAAAAAGTTAAAGATATAGTAAAAAACAACATCAACTTAAGTCCAAATTGCCTATTTTTGTATGTTTTTCCTATTAAATATAATATCCAAGCGCAGCCCGTAGAAAATAAGACAGATAATAAGCACAAAACTGCATCATTATCTCCAAAAAGAATAGTCCAGAATTTAAGCACCAAAAGATATAAAGGAGGATGGTAATCTGTATTAATTAATTCCTGAATTATGCCTAAAAAGTTGTTTTTACTGACAATATTCCAAAAAAATAGCTCGTCATAATTTAGCCCACTTGGGCTATCAATTGCAATTAATCTAACAAATAAAGCAATTAAAAGTATTATTCCGAATAATATTTTATACTTCAAGTCTTTCTCCCCAAACAAAAACCGCACTAAGTCAAACTGGCGCGGTAATATAATGAGTCTTGTATCGTTAGTAAATTTTAAAGCCTTAATTGGAGCTTATGCAATAATTTACTACAATTATACAACTTTTTATTATGATTAAAATACAACTTTTAGCTGAATTTATTGACTGTCAGATGTCTTGATTATGTCAAAATTAAGCTCTTTCCAAGCTTTGAAGCCTCCGCAAAGCATCATAACAGGATGATTATTATCAGCAATAATAGAAGCTGCCTTAGGTGCTCTGCAACAACAATTACAGTAACTATAGACAATATTTACAACGTCTTTTTCAAACATTTTGATGTGTTCTTCTAAATCTCCCATAGGAATGTGTATAGCAAAAGGTATATGACCTTCGATATAATCATCGTAATCTCTAACGTCAACAATATTTAGCGCACTAATTTGTTCTTGAGAATGTTTTTGAAGTTGCCAAGGAGACATTTCAAAAGAAATCTTTTCAAGAAAATACTCCTTTGCTTTATTAGAATTAAAAGTAAAATTTTTGTCTTTCATTTTTTTTCTCCTTCTTATATCGTTTCGATTGGTAGTTATAATATATTATTATATCGTAACGACTGATAATGATAATATACTATCTAATTTTTAAACAATTCCTTCTCGGATTGCTTTAACTGCCGCTTGTGTTCTATCATCCACAACCAGCTTTTGAATAATATTACACACATGGGCCTTTGAAGTATGCTCTGAAATGTTTAATTCTTGCGCAATTTGCTGGTTAGACATTCCATCGACTACAAGCTTTAAAACTTCATATTCTCGAGCTGTCAGGTTAGCATGAGTTGATTTAAAATTTGAGCGTGATATTTGCGTATTTGGTATCACATTTGGATTTAATTCTCTTAAAATTTGCACAACTTTTTTATCAATCCACATTGCACCATTTGAAACTGATTTAACTATCATGTCTAAAAATTCTGAGTTAATATCTTTCAAAATGTACCCATAAATACCCATTTTCATAGCTTTATTAATTACATGTTCATTGATGTGTGAAGTTAAAATGATAAATTTGACATTTGGCTTTTGTGCCATAACTTTTTCTATTAAATCAAGACCATTGATATCGCCTAATTCCAAATCTAAAAGCACGACATCAGGATTTTGTGCAATGATTTTTGCTATACCGTCTTTACCGTTTGAAGCTTCAGCTACAACGTACACGCCCTTAGAATTTTCAAAAAGCGATTTTATACCGCAGCGAAACAATTTATGGTCATCGACTAGCATAAGTCTGACCACTTCTTGTGGTTTAGAATTTCTTATATTATTTTGCATATTTTACTCCTTAAATTATGCTTTAAACTAACAGTTACATTTTTGCATTTCATTAGCAAATTTTTTATAATTTAAGAGTATTATAATGCCGATTTAAACTTGAATTAGCATTTAAAGTTTATTTTGGGAGGGGTAAATTATAGCCAACTAATTTAAGACGCCTTGTTACATAATATACATTATCACAACCAATCGTTTAGCATGAATAATGCTTATAAAGAGTTATACCTACGATATTTTTACAATTAACTAAATATGGATTATAATCACGTTATGGAAAAAAATCAAAAATATGACGTTGTAATTGTTGGTGGCGGCACATCGGGTTGTGCTTGCGCTTATAATTGCGCTAAAAATGGACTAAAAACTTTACTTGTTGAAAAAAATAATTTTCTTGGCGGTTTGATGACGGGTGGACTTGTTGTTCCAATTATGAAATCATCGGTTGATGACTTAAATTGCGATTATTATAAAAAATTAATTGAAACTGCAAAAAAATATAAAGCACAAATTACATATAAAGATGGAAATGATGGTTGGTTTAATCCTGAACTATTAAAAATTGTCTTAGATGAAGCTTTAAATATTCCCAATCTTGATACATTATTTGAAACAACAGTAGAAAATGTTTCTTATGAAGAAAAAAGAGTCAAGTCAGTAATTTTAAATTCAAACTTATTATCGTTACCAATCGAAGCGACATATTTTATTGATGCCACAGGTTCAGCTGAATTTTCAAAATTATTAAATTGTGAATTTTTAGCTGACACAGATCAAAAACAGCAAAATACTTTAAGATTTATTCTTGGAAATGTTGATATTGAAGAATTTAGTAATTTTATATTATCTGTAGATAAAGACGAGGATATTACCAATACCTATCGTGACGATGTAAATACTAACAATAAAATTCATTTTACTACTGCAAGCACTTGGGACACATCTAAAACTTGGGCTTTAGATAAATATCTTAAAAAGGGTGTTGATGATGGCGTCCTTATTAATACCGATAGAGCCTATTTTCAAGTATTTTCAATTGCCGGTGGCGATAACCAAGTGGCTTTTAATTGCCCTAGAATAAATAATTATCAAGATAACCCTTATATGTCATCAAAAGAATTAATCAATGCAAGAAAAGCTATATATCGTTTCTATAACTTCGTAAAACGCTATTTTCCAGGCTTTCAAAACGCAATAATTACTAATATTGCAGCTCAAACAGGTATTAGAGAACAAAACAGAGTAAAAACCAAATATGTATTCACTCGAGATGATTTGGTGTCATCTAAAAGTTTTAAAACCCCTGTCTTAAAGGCTAATTATTCAATAGATGTACATTCTCACAAAAAAGATGGTTCAATTTTACAAAAAATCGCAACATACGAACTTCCAATTGAATCATTAATGAGTACCGATTATGACAATTTATTTGCAATTGGAAAAATTCTTGGAGCTGATTTTTATGCTCATAGTGCCCTAAGAGTTCAAAAAAGCTGCATGTCTATGGGCGAAGCGGTTGCAAAATATATAGCAAAAAATAAAATTTAGATGTTTTATATACTTGCATAACATAAATAAGGAATAAATAATGCAAGTTTCTTTTAACCAATCAGCTTCTAAAATCACTTTTAAGGCGCCTCAAAATAATAAAATGATAAATTATACCCCAAAAAACAATCAGGTGTCTTTTGGCGATTCTTACAATTCTCACACAAGAAAAAATCAATTTGATAAATTTATTCAAAAATTAGGCTTTAAAAAAACATCTAAAGGCGAAACAATGGCACAAGTTCAAGTTAGAAAATGTGATATTTATCCTAATTCCGAATTATTAATCACGCAACATTACGGCAGACTTGGCAATCCAATTGTTAATTTTACTACTTTTTATACCGATGACAATGGTGAATATGCATCTCAAATGTTTAGGCTTGAAAGTCCTAATGAAAAATTAACAGATACTCAAAGAGCAGCTTATAAAATTTTCTACGATAAAGACACAAGAAGCCGCTTAACCCTTGAAAGCTTAAATAATCCATTTAGAGGATTAAATGAAAATTCAAGTTCAAAAGAAATTACAAGCACAATTAATAGAGTAGCTAAAACTATTCAAAATGCCGATTTTGCAAGATATGCGGCAAATGCAGATAAAATAGATGATGTAATTTTTAGCGCAGATGGTAAACAGAAAATTTGGTTTAATCCAAAAAATCTATAAGGTAGAATAACGATGCAAGTTACTTTTAGGCCGCAATTAACAACAAATTTCAAAGGAAGTTTTCAAATTCAAGATCTAGACGCTTTTGTTGAGGATTTTGATGAAACTCCTGCAGATTTTAAAGCAAGAAAGAAACGTTATAAACAAGAATATCTGCAAACTCAAAAAGAAAAAAATGCAAATATCAGTCTTGTATCCAAAAGCACAGGTTATATCGACCCCAAAAGTGGCTATGCGACGGCTGTAGTTATGCATCCAAGTATTCAAGGAGCTTGTAAAAAATCATTAAAACCAACTTATCTTGAATTATGCAAAAAACATGATGTTGATCCAGACCATGATCTTTTTATGGTTAGTGGCTTAGACCCACTACAACGCCGATATGTAATGTTTAATTCATTTTATAAAGACGAAACGACTGGCGAAGATTATGTGCAACTATACTATACTTCATCAGAATACGATGAATTAATGCCACTACAAAAAGATATTATTAAAATTTTTAATGATATAAGAAATAAAAAGTATCTGTGCATAGGCTCAACCAATAATCCTCTAGCTAGCGCATCATTAAACGGTGTTACGTTGGGAAGTGTTTTTCAACCAGCAATTTCTGGCTTAGGATGCATTTCAAAAGATATGCCTGAAGATGAAATATTTGACTCACAAGGTAAAATTAACCCAGTAATTTATACCCAAAAACCTTACGGCGATTATGTAAGATACAAAGTAGTAACACTTTATAAATAACTATTTACCAATACAAAAATTATCAAATATATTATCTAATATTGTATCAGTTAAAACTTCGCCCGTTATCTCATCAAGCGCTAAAATTGCATGTTTTAAGTCCATTGCATATAAATCTGCATCTGGATTTAATTTAATTGTTTCTAAAACATTTTCTAAGGCTTCTTTAGCTCTTAAAAGACAGGTTTGCTGGCGTTTATTTGTAGTATAGTTACTATCATTTGGAATTAAATTTTTAATAATTTCAGTCACTTTTTCTTTTAATATATTAATGCCAAAACCTGTTTTAGAGCTGATTTCAATGCAATTTTCGATATTGTCTGTATTTATATCACATTTTGTTTTAATAAATAAAACCTCTTTATCTTTTGCTCTTTCAATCAATTCATTATCAATTTCATCAATTGATTTTTCAAACAAAAATAATACAATTTCAGAATTATCAATGGATTCAAGCGAATTATCAATACCAATTTGTTCAACCAAATCTGCTTGGTTTTTATCTCTAATTCCAGCAGTATCAATAAAATTAATTAAATAACCATTTAAGTTTATTGCTTCTTTAATTGTATCTCTAGTTGTACCTTCGATATGGGTTACAATTGCTCTGTTGTAATTTAAAAGAGAATTAAATAAGGAACTTTTGCCAACATTAGGCTTTCCTATCAAACATGCGTTTAATCCATCTCTTATAAAATCGTGGCTTTTAGAATTAGATAATATTTCTTCTATTGTTTGAATATTATCATTACATATCGTTTCGATGTAGTTTTCATCTACTTCAGCAACATCTTCTGGAAAATCAACTGAAGCAATAACACGTGAATAAACTTCAATTAAATTATTTTTAATTTCATTTACTTTATTTTTTAAGTATCCGCCAAGATTAGATAGAGCATTTTGAGCAGATTTAGAGCTTTTGGATTGAATTATATCTAATACTGCTTCCGCTTGAGATAAGTCAATGCGGTGGTTTAAAAAAGCTCTTTTAGTAAATTCACCCCTATTAGCTAACCTTGCACCTTTGGATAAAATAAGCTCTAATATAGAATTTACTATAACAGGGTTTCCATGGGTTTGAATTTCTACAACATCTTCACCTGTATAACTATGAGGTGAAACAAAAGGCAGAACAATAACTTCATCTAAAATAGCGCCATTATCGATAATATGACCATAATTAATCATTTTAGGTGTAATTTTTTTATCAAAAATAGACTGTGTTATTTCAAAAGCTTTACAACCTGAAAGTCTGATAATGCCTACAGCTCCAACAGATAGCGGGGTAATTATTGCACAAATTGTATCAAAATTATTTTCCATATAACAATTTTACCATGTTCATAGTAAAATAGACATATTACTTAAAGACTTTAATTTTGAGGAGAATATAATGGATTTTGTAGCATTAACTATACAATTTTTGGATGTTTTAAAAAGTTTTGTTGGTTCATACGGTATGGCAATTATCGTATTTACTATTTTAATGCGTATTTGCTTATGGCACGTTAACGTTTCACAACAACGTTCAATGAAAAATATGCAAAATTTAACTCCTAAAATGAAAACAATACAAGAAAAATATAAAAATAACCCTCAATTAATGCAGCAAAAAATGATGGAATTTTACAAGGAAAACAACTTTAACCCAACTGCCGGCTGTCTTCCGATGTTAATTCAAATTCCAATTTTCATTATGCTTTATAGCGCTTTAATGAGCCCACAGTTCATTCAAATGGCAGGTGATTCTAACTTTTTATTCATTAAAAGACTAGATTCAACAATTAAATCAAACGCTGGTGTGTCATTAGATGGTCAATTCTCAGTATCAAACCATGCTCAATTCCAAGCTGGAAAATCAGCAGTTGTTTATTTAGATAACGAAAAACTTGATAATGTTAAAATCCAAAAACCACAAAAAGCAATAGAAATTCAAGGTGAAATTGAACAAAATAAACCAATTGAGCTTAAAATGGCACTAGATAGCCTAAATCTCAACTTTGCTCAGTTAAATAAAGTTTCAAAAGCTGAAGTTTCTGTTATGAATATCATGACAAAAGAAACAGAAAATATTGAATTTAAAAGAATGGGCGATATTTTAATCGCACAAGTTCCAACAGTTCAAGTTGAAAACGAGTTTCACTACGATGTAATTCTTCTTGTTGCACTGTTTATAGTGACAATTTGGCTATCACAAAAAATCATGATGGCTTCAAATAAAACACAAAATCTAGACCCTCAACAAGCGGCAATCCAAAAATCAATGGGTAAAATTATGCCTATTATGATTGGTGTTACATTCGTATTTATTCCAATTCCTGCAGGCGCATTGTTATATCTTGTTACAAGTAATGTTTTCCAAATTTTCCAAACAATTGTAATTAACAAGCAACTTGAACTTGAAGATAAGAAAAAAGAAGAAAAAAACTCTGATAACAATATAATAGACGCTAAAGTGATTGACGCTAAAGTTGTTGATGATAAAAATAGCAAATAATATCCTACAAAAATTTTATTTTTTGCCTATAAACTTTCAAAACAATGAAATTTATACTAAAATCAGTTAGAAAAGGTAGATATTGTGAGCGAAAAATTAATTATAAAAGGGCAAAACCCAACTAAAGGTGAAGTTACTATAAGTGGTGCTAAAAACTCAGTTTTAAAGCTTATGGCAGCTTCTCTTTTGTGTAAAGGTACTTGCGTAATTTATAATGTTCCAAATTTATCTGATGTAGATATTATGCTTGAAGTTTTAGCGGAACTCGGAGCTAAAACAAAATATGATAAAAACCTTAAAAAAGTTGAAATAGACTCAACAAATCTTACCAATTGCACTGCTTCTAAAGAATTTGTATCAAAAATGAGAGCGAGCTTCTGCGTTTTAGGCGCTTTAGTTGGAAGATTAAACGAAGCACGTGTTGCGCTCCCTGGTGGATGTAAAATTGGCGAAAGACGTGTTAACTTCCATATTAAAGGGCTAGAAGCTCTTGGCTGCGAGTGCATTATTGATGATGGATATGTTGTTGCAAAAACAAACAATTTATCTGGTTCAATTGTTTGTTTTGATATTCCATCAGTTGGCGCAACTGAAAATGTAATGATGGCTGGCG
>SUTT01000013.1 GCA_015152565.1 Cyanobacteria bacterium SIG27 | reverse complement strand
CTACCCGAGTCAAGTGAGCTTAGCCAGACTTGGCTTAGCGAACGAAGACGAGGGCATAAGAATATTGAGCACCTGCACGGCACTGATGAAGTGGCGGGCTTGTGCGAAATTGGACTACCTGAGTCAAGTGAGCTTAGCCAGACTTGGTTTAGCGAACGAAGACGAGGGCATAAGGATATTGAGCTCCCAAGCGGAAGCGTTAAAATTACATGCGTGCTAGTTTCATGGTCTTAATGATGTTGTGGCTTGTTTTTGGTTTTTCTGCCTTGCAAGATACTAAAGCGAGTTTAGCATAATGATTGTGTGATTTAGCGTAGGTTGATTAAACATTATAGCAGATTCTTCGCTTACGCTCAGAACGACATATCGAAAACTTTTTCAACAAGCGAAAATTTAATTCCACGTTATTTTAATAATTTTTTTATTTTCTAGTAAAATAATTATATGAAAACGACCGATTTTGATTATCAACTACCACAAGAATTAATTGCGCAAAGTCCGCTTTCTAAGCGTGAAAATTGCCGTATGTTGCACTTAAAAAAAGATGAGTGCAGTTTTTTTGATAAACATTTTTTTGATGTAATTGATTTATTAAATAAAGACGATATTTTAGTTTTAAACGATACAAAGGTTTATCCTGCACGTGTTATAGCTCATCGAGAAAGTGGCGCTAATGTTGAAGTGTTCTTTTTAAACCCTATTAATAATTCTAATCATTGGGAAGTTTTAACAAAAAATGCAAAAAGAGTAAAAGAGGGTGAAACACTAAACGTTGCAGCTGATTTTAAGATTAAATTAATTGAAAAACGCCAAGCTGAAAATGAAAATGAAATTCCAAAATATATTGTTGAAGTTATTTTTAATGGCGATGATATTTATGAAACATTGAATAAATATGGCTCAATCCCTCTTCCTCCTTATATTTCAAGGGAAGTTGAAGAAAACGACAAGGATGATTATCAAACTGTTTTTGCTCGAAATATTGGTTCTGCCGCAGCACCAACCGCAGGACTTCATTTTTCAGTTGAACTATTAGAAAAAATCAAACAAAAAGGGGTTAAAATTGCCTACGTTACTCTAAATGTTGGGCTTGGGACGTTTATGCCCGTTAAAGTTGAAAACCTTAGCGAACACACAATGCATTATGAAAGTTTTTCAATTTCAGCTAAAACTGCCGATTTAATTAATAATAAAAAAGGCTCTGTTATAGCTGTAGGAACAACTGTATTAAGATGTCTTGAAGCAACGCACCAAAAACACGGAAAAATTGTTGAAACAAAAGACAAAACAAACATCTTTATCTATCCGCCTTATGAAATTAAATCAATTGATAAATTAATAACCAATTTTCACTTGCCAAAATCAACTTTAATTATGCTTGTTAGCGCATTTGCAGGAAAAGATTTTACTTTTGAAGCTTATAAACACGCAGTAAGTGAAAAATATCGCTTTTTTAGCTATGGCGATTGCATGTTTATTGAAAAATAATTATAATCAACAAAAAGGAGATAAAAATGGAAAAATTGGAAAAATTTCAAATTTTAGTTTCTTGTTTAATTATTACTCTTGGCTTTTTAATTGCAACGTTAATTTTTGCATCTAAAATTTCAAAAGATGAAAATATAACCGTAACTGGTTCAGCTTATAAAATAGTTAAATCTGATAGTGCAAAGCTTGAATTTTCAATTCGCACAAGAAAAATCAATCAAAAAGAAGCATTTAATAATCTAAAACAACTAACGCCAAAAGTTGTTGAATACCTTGAAAATAAAGGATTTAAAAAAGAAGATATTGATATTAAAGCAATGAATGGATATAGCGTTTATCGCCAAAACGAAAAAGGCTACAGCACAAATGAAGTTATAGCATACGATGCCAGCCAATTAATTGAAATTAAATCAAATGATGTTTTAAAAATTAAAGATATAACAACAGATATTCAAAATTTAATCGATAAAGAAATAAATATTGAAGTTTATTCTCCTCAATATTTTTACTCTGATTTAGCTTCAATTAAAATTGATTTATTAAAAGAAGCTTCGCTTGACGCTAAACAAAGAGCAAATTCAATGCTAGAAGCAACAGGAGCGAATGTTGGAAAAGTTAAATCAATGCGTATGGGAGTTTTTCAAATTACTCCAGTAGATTCGACTATGGTATCTGATATGGGAATTAATGACACATCAAGCATTGACAAAAAAGTTACAGCAGTGGCAAATGTTGTATTTAAGGTGAAATAATGTCTGAAAAAGAAAAAATGCTTGCAGGCGTTTTATATGATTCAACTGTTGATGAATTATCAAACGAAAGATTAAAAGCAAAAAATTTATGTTATGAATATAATCTTTTAAGACCTGATGAATTTGATAAAAAGAAAGAGCTTTTAAAAAACCTTTTAGGAAAAGTGGGCAAAAATTATATAATTGAACCTAATTTCTTTTGTGATTATGGATATAATATTGAAATTAGTGAAAATTTTTATTCTAATCACAATTTAGTTATTTTAGATTGCGCTAAAGTAACTTTTGGCGATAATGTATTTATTGGTCCAAACTGTAGTTTTTATACAGCGCAGCACCCAATAGACCCAATAGAGCGAAATAAACTTTTAGAATACGCAAAACCAATCACAATTGGTTCAAACGTTTGGATAGGCGGTTCAGTAACCATTCTTTCAGGTGTAACAATTGGAGATAATTGTACAATTGGCGCAGGTTCTGTTGTTGTAAAAGATATCCCAGCGAACAGTGTTGCGCTGGGAAATCCTTGTAAAGTTATAAAAAAGATTTAATTATCTTAAAGCAAGTCCAACAATTCCTTTTTCAAGGCCTGATTTAATTTTATTAACTTCGCTTTGAATAATTTCATCTGTCATTGTTTTATTTTCATCTTGGAGAGTGATTCTAAAAGCAAAAGATTTTTTACCCTCTTCGATATTAGCACCTTCATAAATATCAAACACTTTTGAACCTTTAAAGATGTTTTTATCTGCCACTTTTTTAATCACCTTGTTAATTTGTTCAATTGTTACTTCTTTTGGAGCAATAAAAGCAATATCACGATTAACAGCACCAAAAACAGGCAATTTTTTAAATTTTACAGTATTTGGAGTGATTGCGGATATAATATCTTCAAGATTAATTTCAAAAAGATATAGTGGTTGATTTAACTTTAATTTATCAGCTAAAACAGGGTGCAGTCTTCCAACAAAACCGATTGGTTCTCTATTCTTTCCTAAGATTGAAATAGTAGCCCCTTGTGCTGGGTGAATAAATTCATAATATTTTCTATCATTTTCATTGAATGCACTATATACTACTCTTTTTGATAAACCAAGTTTTTCAAATAAACTTTCTAAAACACCTTTTAAGGTAAAGAAATCATCTTGTTTTTGGTTTAATAAGCTATTATTAACTGAACCAAAAATACATCCAGCAAGTTTTCTTGTTTCAACTACACCTGTTGAATCTTCAGTAATTTCAGATATCTTATGATAAGTTTTTCCAATTTCATATAGCCTAAAAGCTTTGTTTCCATTATCAAAGTTATTTTTAGCAACTTCTAACATACTTGGATTTAGCATTTGCCTTAAAATAGAAAAATCATCACTATGTTGATTCATAACTTTAACCATTAAATTAGTGTCGATTGGTTGAAGATATGTGTTAGCTAAGTTATGACCAATTAAAGAGCTTGTGATAATTTCATCAAAACCATAAGAAAGCATTGTTTCGTTAATTGTTTTAATTGTTCTTGTATCAAATGAAATATCTGCCCCTTGGGATATGCTTGGTAATTGCGGAGTGATTTTATCAAAGCCATCAATTCTTGAAATTTCTTCAATTAAATCAATTTCACGTGTAACATCTTGCATTCTATAACTTGGAACAGCAAACTTTGCTGCCATTTCATTTTTACCCAATAATTCAAAACCTAGATTTTGCAAGATTTCAATTGAGCGCTCTTGTGGAATTTCAACGCCTAAAATTCTTTTGATTTCAGAATTTCTTAAAGTAATTTCAACTGTTTCAAGTTTATCATTACCGGTTTTTGAAACACCCATAAATTTAGCATCAGCATATTTTTCTAATAATTCAATTGAACGAGCCATCGCTGGAGCTACCATTTCAATATCAATTCCTCTTTCATAACGTGCTGAAGCGTCTGAACGATATCCAATTGAGCGAGCTGATTTTCTATTTGTATGTGGTGTAAAATATGCAGCTTCTAATGCAATATTTGTTGTTTTATCATCAATTTCAGAATTTAAACCGCCAAAAACACCACCAGCACACACTGGTTTTTCTTTTGTTGCGATTACTACTGTTTGATTTGATAATTTTCGCTCAACCTCATCAATAGTAACTAATGTTTCATCATTTGAAGCATATCTAACACAAAGATAATTATTTAATTTATCAAAATCAAAAGCATGTTGAGGTGTGCCATATTCAAGCATAACGTAATTTGTAATATCAACAATATTATTAATTGGACGCATTCCGCCTGCAATTATTCTTCTTTGAATAAATTCAGGAGATTGTTTAATAACTAAATCTTTTAAAACTGCTACACTATAGTATTTGCAAGCTTCTTCATCTTTGATTTCTACTTCAAAATCAGATTTTACACTTGGAAGTTCTTTCTTTTCAAATTTCATTTTGCGATTAAATAATGCACTTAATTCTCTAGCAATTCCAATTACACTCATTTGATCGCCACGATTTGCAGTCGGTGCAACGTGATAAATAATTTCATCTTTTAAATTTAAAACTTTTTCTAATGGTTGGTTTAGTTCGACATCATCAAAAAGTCTATTTAAAATTAAAATTCCATCTTCTTCTTGCATGTTTGATAAGCCAAGCTCATCTTGCGAACATAACATGCCTTGAGATTCAACTCCACGAATAACAGCAGGAGTAAGCTCAAATTGTTCACCTGTTTTTCGGTTCAAAACTTTAGAACCCACAGAAGCATAAGGAATTATTTGTCCGATTTCAATATTTTGAGCACCGCAAACAACACGCTTTTCAATTCCACCTAAATCCAAAGTAACAAGATGAAGCTTATCTGCGTTTGGATGATTATCAATTTTTGTTATTTTTGCAGTCACAATGTTTGTAAATGATGGTTTTTTGTATTCTATTTCTTCAACTTCCAAACCAGACATAGTAAGATTATGAGAAATTTCTTCAGGAGTAATTCCTGCTAATTCAACAAATTCATTTAACCATTCGTGTGAAACTTGCATTTTTAATTCCTTTTTTAATGTATTTATAGAAAAATTATATTACAAAAAAAATATATTCAAAAGTGTTATAAATACATTATTTCAAACTGTTTCAATAATACTAAAAAATGTTGATTGAAAAACTTCTTCGGGCATTATATTATTAGAAGATAGGGTAAAAGGTAATCAGGAAAAAAATGAACGAGCTACAATTCCAATCTGACATTGAAAAGTTAATAGAAATCCTGCCTTTAAGGATAAAAAGAAACCTCGAAGAAGGCTTATTAAACGATGCGATTGAAATTGTTTTAGATATTGGAAGAATTCCTGAAATTCGTCTTGGAAACGGAAAAATTTTATCTATTGGAAATGATAACATCACAAGAGAAGATTTAGACTTTATTACAAAACAATTACCCGAATTTACCCACGATAACCGCTCAGGTATAGCAGGCACTTTACATAGAATTAGTGCGATAAGAAATAGACAAGGTAATATCGTTGGTTTAACTTGCAGAATTGGGCGTGTTGTAACAGGAACAATCGAATGTATTCGCGATTTTGTTGTACAAAATAAATCAATTTTATTCTTAGGTCGCCCCGGGGTTGGTAAAACTACAAAACTAAGAGAAATCACTCGCTTAATGGCAGATGAACTTGGAAAACGTGTTGTTGTAGTTGATACTTCAAACGAAATTGCAGGTGACGGCGATGTAGCACACCATGCAATCGGAAAAGCAAGAAGAATGCAAGTTGCTCAACCAGAGTTTCAAAAAGACATCATGATTGAAGCGGTTGAAAACCATACTCCAGAAGTTATTGTAGTTGATGAAATCGGAACAGAATTAGAAGCGGCTGCTGCTAGAACCATTGCAGAGCGTGGCGTTATGTTAATTGCGACAGCACACGGCAATACGCTTGATAACTTAATTAAAAACCCAACACTATCAGACCTTATTGGTGGAATTGATACGGTTACTCTAGGAGATGACGAAGCAAAACACAGAGGCTGCCAAAAAACAGTATTGGAGCGTCAAAAACAACCAACTTTTGATATTGTAATTGAAATTATTGATAGAAATACGCTTGCGATATACAAAGATAGTGCAACTGCAGTTGATTACATTTTAAGAAGTTGGCCAATTCAGCCAGAAATCAGAAAAGTTGACGGAAATTATAAAGAAAAAAAGCCTGAAACAAATATATTAAAAGAGGTTGAAAAGCTGGAGCAAAAAGTTCAAGAAGCTTCAAAATCACCTCTTAGCTTCGGCTTTAATCGACAAGCTTACATTAAAGAAAACAAAAAACATAAAAAAATCTATATTTATGCAGTTTCTCGCTCAATCGTCGATAAATTAATTGAAAGATTGGATATCGACGCAACAATAGTAAGAAACGTTGAAGAAGCAGATTTTGTTATAGCACATAAAAACTTCGCAAAAGGCGGAACAAAAATTCTTTCCGTTGCAAATGAATATCGTTTGCCCGTGTTTTTTGTTAGAACAAATTCAATGAGCCAAATTCAAAGAGTTTTAAAAGAAGCACTTAATTTAACCCAAGAAAACCAAGAAATTCAAAGATTAACAAACTATAAAGATTCAACAGAATTAGCACTCGATGAAACAAATGCTGCAATTGCAAAGCTATCAGAAGGCGCTGAATTAGTTGAATTACAACCGCAAGACCAACATGTTAGAAAACTTCAACACGAACTTGTTGAAGCCCACGGATTTAAATCTAAAAGCATAGGCGAGGGGAATAATAGACGCCTACAAGTTTTTAAAGATGAATAAAACTGAAACAATAGAAGATTATAAGGTAAATTATAAAAAACATCCGTTTTCAAAATCAATCAAAATTACTCTTAAAAAAGAAAGAGAAATTTTGGTTACAATGCCATATTTATGCCCGTTTAAAACTGCAAAAGACTTTCTTTTAAAAAATTTTGAAAAAATAAAAAGTTTTAAAATTGAAAATAAAAAATTGAATAAAAATATTCAAACAAAATTTGATACTTTAAGGTTAATCGAATCAAACAAACTTGAAATAATTACTAAAAATAATATTGTCTATTTTTACTATCCAAATGAAATTGATTTTTATGGCGATAAAATTCAAAAAAGCCTTAAAGAAGCATATTTTAAAGCAATTAAAATTGAAGCTAAAAATTACTTGCCAACTAGGTTAGAATTTTTAGCAAAAAAATTTGGCTTTTCTTATAATAACGTCGCTTTAAGAAACCAAAAAACTCGCTTTGGAAGCTGTTCTTATCAAAATAATATTAGTTTAAATATTAATTTAATGAACTACGATTTTGATTGCATTGATTATGTTATTATCCACGAATTAGTGCATACAAAAATAAAAAATCATAGCCAAGCCTTTTGGGCAGAAGTTGAAAAATATTGCCCTAATTATAAATTTTTAAGAAAACAGTTGAAAAATTCTCCCTTTTGTTGATGTTACAAAAGCTTAATAAATGAACAATTTTTTTGAATTTTCGTTTTAATAATTGTAAAATACTACATAAGTGGAGGAAAATATGAAGAAAATATTTATCGTTTCATTATTATTAATGTTCGGATTTATGACATATTGCGAAGCTAGAGTTGAATACGATTCAACAGGCAGAAGAATAATTCATAACGACACAATTAGAGGTAGACGCCAAGCTGCAGAAGTTCAAAAGCAAACCCAAAGACAATTTCAAGCAGCCGCAGCAGCAAAAATGAACTACGAACAAGCACTGAAAAACATTGAAAAAGAAGAAACACTCCTAAAATCAAATTATATTCAAAATAGAAAATAATCAAGAAAAGTTCCCAAAATGGGAACTTTTTTATTATACTTTCGGGTATTAAATTTTGAAATAGTAATAGTCATAATATTTAATGTAGGAAATAAATGGAGAAGATATTATGACTTTTATGAGTATTGTAAAATGGATTACTTACAGCGTCGTCTTAATTGGTGCATTAAATTGGGGGCTAATTGGAGCGTTTAATTTTGACCTTGTTAGCTTCTTATTTGGTGAAATGAGCGTACTAACAAGAGTAATCTACACTATAGTTGGTTTATGTGCTATTACATACTTTGTTTTATCTATTAAAGACAATACCGAATGCACATATAACTACTAAATTGTTAATTATAGTTAAATTAAATAGCCCACAAATTGTTTGAGGGCTATTTTTCATATTATAATGGCAATAAGCTATATCATCAGGGAGGCAATATGAGAATATCTGCGATTAATAATGTTAGTTTTAAAGATAGACAAATAGAAGAATTTGGCGAAATAATAGTAACTAGCCCAAAAACCTCGCAACTTGATGAAAATAAATATTGGCTTTTTGCGAATAAACAAGCCCAAATGAACAAAGCGCTTTTATTGGCGCAAATTACTCCAGACGAGTATGAAGCTCCTTTTCAATATTGCACAGAATCAAATAACCCTGAAAGCGATGTAGCTTTTACAATCAAAGAAGTAAAAGATTTAATTAGAAATATAGAAATTACAAGAGCAATTGGATATAAAAACGGCTCTTTAACGACTCATTCTGGCTGGTATGGAGCAATTGACCAAGAATTAATAAAGGATGATAACGGTTTAGTTCAAAAATGGAAATTTAATAATTGGGCAGGAATTAAATCTGCAACATTTTATCCTACAGGCGAACTTAACACCATAGAATTTGGCCCTAATTATGAAACAATTCCAGCAGTTGATGATTTGTCATCATTCGATTATTTATTAGAAAATCAAGAACTTAAACCTGATACTATCCATTTTTATAAAAATGGAAATGTTGCCCAAGAAATTTATGTTAATAAAATGGTTGATCCAAAAGATAATTATGCTGGTTCAATTACATTAGTTAAAGGTTACGATAAAAATAGCGGAAAATTAATTAACTTACAAGTGCATTATGAACAACTCCCACCACATGGAGATGAATATAAATATGTCGTAAAAGATTATTCTAAGGATATTCATTGGCAACCTGAGCATGTAACTCGCCCATACGATTGGAAATCAATGATTCCAGATGAATTGCAAGAAGTTATTGATGAAAACCTTAGAATTGCAGCCGAAAATCGCAGAATTTCAATTGAAAATCGCAGTCTTAAAAATGGCATTTTAGAATTATACTATGATGAAAATGATAACATTATTGACCCTATTGATTTAGTTTTGAAAGATGGGCAACCTTTTGTTCACGGCAAAAGGCTAGAAAGCTATAGAGTTTTTCAAAAAGATTTCAAAAATCACACTTCAAGAGAAGTTAAGTATTTTAATGGATATAAATTTATAGAAACTAGAAAAAAGGATGATCGCACAGTCCAAGAAGACGTATATGGTCATAATACAAACGAAAGAGCACTTGTTAAAAAATGGGAAGATGACGGCAAAACCTATTATAATATCGCAAGAAACTTTAGATTTGACACAATAAATACGCCAGCATTCTTACTTACCAAAAAAACACCGGATGCCACAATGACAGTTTATGCAGAATTAAAAGAAAAAGATGATTCAATTGGCTTGTTCCGTGTTAACTTATCAACAAGCACAACAAGTTACAAATCTACATTTACCATCAAAAAAGATGGAACTTATGATTTTGAAGCACAAACCAACCAAGATTTCAAAGCATTGCAAAAAGGTTTAGTTGAGCTAAGAGCACTTATTCAAACTGACGATATGAAAGCCGACTTTGGACAATATAAAAAATTCAATGAAGAACTAGATAGAGCAATAGAATTTACTTATTTTGTATTAGGAAACAAAGAAAATTAAATGAAATGTTTAATTTGTATTTTATTCTTTATTTTTGATGACAATAAAATTCAATTAAATTTTCAAAAAATTCATTAATTGGCTTTTTATTTAAAACTCCAAAATCGTTTAAAGAAAGTTCAAGCGTATCAGCGCCATCTAACTCACGAGAAATATTAATTTGTTCGTTAATCGATTTTGTTTCAAAAGACACAAAAGGCATAAATTCTAAAATTTCATCTTTACGTTTATTTTCACCATCAACTACACCAGTGTGTAATCTAACAAAAGTATCTTCAGGCAGATGCTCAATGTAATTTTGAATTTGAGGAGTTTCAAAATATTCCTGTGCTTGCGTAGCAATTCTTCTTTGCTTTTCACGTTTCATTATTTCATTATCAAAAACTTTATTGGTTTTATCAACAGATTGTTTTCCATACACTCTAAATTGTGCACCAAAATTTATGTTGTTAATTTTAAAATTCATGTTTTCTCCAGCTTTAATACATAAATAACGTTAGTAAATATTATTTTTTGCTATTTAAAATCAAAAAGCTCCCAAATTAATGGGAGCTTTTAAGGTTATTTAGTTGCGATTAAATTATTCAATAATTTTATCTACAACACCAGCGCCAACTGTTCTTCCGCCTTCACGGATAGCGAATTTCATACCTTGTTCAATAGCAACAGGGTTGATTAATTCAACTTCCATTACAACGTTATCACCAGGCATTACCATTTCGCCGTCGAATTTGATTGAACCAGTTACGTCAGTTGTTCTGATATAGAATTGAGGACGGTATCCTGGGAAGAATGGAGTGTGACGTCCACCTTCTTCTTTTTTCAATACGTAAACGTTAGCTGTGAATTTTTGGTGTGGAGTGATTGAACCAGGTTTTGCTAAAACTTGACCACGTTGGATTTCAGTTTTATCAATACCACGAAGTAAAGCACCTACGTTGTCACCAGCTTGACCTTGATCAAGTTGTTTTCTGAACATTTCAACACCAGTAACTGTAGTTTTCTTAGTTTCGCCTAAACCAACTAATTCAACTTCGTCACCAACTTTAACCATACCACGTTCAATTCTACCAGTAGCAACTGTACCACGACCTGTGATAGAGAATACGTCTTCAACTGGCATTAAGAATGGTTTGTCTAAGTCACGAACAGGTTCTGGGAAGTAAGAATCGATAGCATCCATAAGTTCCCAAATTTTGTCAACCCATTTGTCTTCGCCACGAGCAATTGTGCTATTAGCTTGAACAGCTTCTAAAGCTTTTAGCGCAGCACCTCTAACGAATGGAATGTTGTCGCCGTCAAATTCATAAGAAGAAAGAAGTTCACGAACTTCCATTTCAACTAAGTCTAATAATTCTTCGTCGTCAACCATATCGCATTTGTTTAAGAATACAACGATATTTGGAACACCAACTTGGCGAGCAAGTAGAATGTGTTCTTTAGTTTGAGGCATTGCACCATCAGTAGCAGCAACTACAAGAATTGCGCCGTCCATTTGAGCAGCACCTGTAATCATGTTTTTAACATAGTCAGCGTGGCCTGGGCAGTCAACGTGAGCATAGTGACGTGTAGCTGTTTCATATTCAACGTGAGCAGTTGAAATGGTGATACCACGTGCTTTTTCTTCTGGAGCAGCATCGATTTCATCGAATTTTCTTGCTTCAGCTTGACCAGCAGCAGCCATACAAGCTGTAATAGCAGCAGTTAATGTTGTTTTACCGTGGTCAACGTGACCAATAGTACCAACGTTAACGTGTGGCTTGGTTCTTTCGAATTTTTCTCTAGCCATAAGATTAAATCTCCTTCGTTTTTATTTTTATTGGTTTTTTGTTTTTTGAGGGTAAGATCACCTATTTCCGCCTGTGCAATCAAAGATTGCTACGCTCCTTGCGCTACCGCTTTAGTCGCAACGGCGGTCATGTAAGGTCTCGTGCTTTGCGCTTGCTCATCGCAACCGCATACGCACTTCGCACACTAAGTGCTTTTAAAATTTTGGCCAAGTTCAAAGAACTAGGGCAAAATTTTAAAAGATATGGGCAGAGGTGGATTCGAACCACCGTACCCTCGCGGGAACAGATTTACAGTCTGTCGCCTTTAGCCACTCGGCCATCTACCCATATCTATAAACTTTTTTTATAGCTCCTGAGGAAATCTAAGATTTCCACATCGCCATAGTCCAGTTTCTCAAACGTCGAAAGCTCGTCGCTTTCACCGTTTTCGGAACATCCTTATAATTGTTGTAGACTTAATTATTAAATTGTCAATTTACGATTATTAAGTAATTTGCCCTTGATGAGATTTGAACTCACGGCCTCACCCTTACCAAGGGTGTGCGCTACCCCTGCGCCACAAGGGCATGCACATTACTTACTAAAAAAAGCCGATGATGGGACTCGAACCCGCAACCTACGGTTTACAAAACCGTTGCTCTACCATTGAGCTACATCGGCAATTTCTATATTTACATATTATTAAGGACATAAAAAACTGTCAAGCATTATTTTTCATAAACTAAAAATGTTGCATAACTACACATAATAATTGCAAAAAATAAATTTTTTGTTGTAATATAAAAGCATTATAATATCATTATACATGTTGGATTATGATTAATTTATTGATACAATGAATTAGGAATTGATAGAAAGTTTGTAATGCAAGTAGCTAATACTCTAAACAACAGCATAAGAATACTATTTAACCCCAGAATAGAGCCTTTCAGATTATTTGATTTTTTAGTTGTAAAATCAGATGATAGCAGATATATTGCTCAAATTATCGAAATTTACGATGATAAATTTGATGCATCACAAAATGTTGCAAAAATAAAGCTATTCTATCGAATTACTCAAAATAACGAAGTAATGCCTTATGACAATTTCACTCCAAACAAAGAATGTGAAATTGTAAAAATAAATCAAGACGAGATTGAAGATTTCATCAATCAAGATAAAGACACATTTATTCTTGGCACAAATACTAAAAATTCAAGCTCATTCAATATCCAATATGACTTTTTCAACAACAACGCCATAATTTTAGCCGACAAAATCGAAAATGCGAACTGCATATCATTCAACTTAGCTAAAAAATTATCAAACAAAAGAAATGTTGTAATCCTTGATTCTACAGGCATTTTAGAACTTGAAGGCGTTAAAAAAATTAAAGCAGCTAAAAACTTTAAACTGCCTTTAAATTACACAACAATTGACTGGGCGTTTAACAGATGTCTTAAAGACGCTAGCCTTGAATTTCAAGCTATTGGCGTTGAAATCATCAACGAAATCAAAAAATTTGCACGCAAACAAGAAGGCGAATTTATTCCATTTAATCTTTTAACTCGTGTTTTAATTCAGCAACACAAAGCAACACCATATCCTGAGTTAAAACTTCTTTTATCAAGATTAAAAAAATATCAAATGGATGAAATTTTCGCTAAAACCAAAAATGAAAAAGAAAATTTATTCAAAGCTATTGAAAAAAATCCAATAACAATCATTGACTTATCTGAAATTGATACTTATTGGCAAAGAGCTTACATTAACTACATTATAACAAGCTTAGAACAAGAAATATATTTAATCACAAGAGTTAACGACGAGCATTTTGGTACAGAATTAATCAATAAAATTTACAACAATAAGAAAAATATTAAATTTATACCAAATGTTTCATACAACTATAAAAAATTGCCAACATTAATGCAGCATTGCAAAAACTATGTCTTAATGCCAAGTTTATATCAAAGACAAGACTTCTTGGATGCTAATTTTGCGCTGTCTAATCTGATTTCAGATGGTTGTGTTGTATTTGGCGAAAACACTGATAATTTCTTATATATCATTAAAGATTATGAATTAGAAGTTCAAGAAAAAAGAAAAAACTATAGAAAAATTGCGCTAACTCTTGCAAGCCAAGAAGAAATTGCACAAGAAAACCTTGGTCAAAAAGGCGATTACTTTGAAAATAAAGCTCAACAAGAACAAAAAGCACAAGAAAAATTATCCGATTCTCAAATATTAATTAAAGAGCTTTCAGCCTTTGAAGCAAGTCAGCAAGAAGTTCTAAAAGCTCAAGAAAAACAAGAAGAACAAGAAACTTTTGAGCAAATTGAAGAGCCTCAAATTCAAAAAGAAGTTGAATTAAAAGAAGAAGATTTAATTGTTGAAGAAAATAATGTTACACATGCTGAAATAAAAACCGAATCTGAAGATGAATTTCAAGATTTAGGACTTGAAGAAGTTATAAAACAGCCACAACAAGAAAATGAAATCAGCCTTGAAACTTCTGATGAAGAACAAGAAACGGAATTAATTGTTGAAGAAATTCAAGAAGAAACTGTTGATGAAATCGAAGAAGAAATCATTCAAGAACAACCAACACAAAAAATCAACCCTAACGAAGTTGAACTTGAAGAACTTGGCGACAATGAAGAACTTCCAACAAAAGAAATTTCAGCACAAGAAATTGTTTCAAATAAAGAAGAGCAAGATGATATCCTTGTTGATGACGAAGATTTAATTCTTAGCGATGATAGCGAAACTACAATCGATATCCAAGATGACATTCAAGAAAAACAAGAAGAACAAGAAAAAATTTCTGTTCTAGATGCAGACTTAATCGACCCATCAGAAGATGTTGTTGTTGATAATTCATCAAATGAAGAAATTGATTCTGAAGATGACGAGTTAACAGACGATGAACTAGACTTCTTCCAAATGGCACAAGATAGCGACGATGAAGACGAAGAAGATAATGATGATGAAGAAGATAACAAAAACAACTCCCAAGAAGATGACATCGATTTAAACGAAATTGCAGACAATTCAATTGATAATAATTTTGAAGAAATAATCAACACCAAAAATCAGCAAAACGCTGAAATGATTGAAGTTGACGAAAAAACAAAATTAAGCGCCGATATTTTGGAAACAAAATCACAAAAAGAAAATTTACCAATTTTCAAAGATGAAGAAAAAGAAAAACAAGAAGCACCAATGTTTAAAGCTGATGATATTGTAGTTCATAAAACTTTTGGACGTGGAACAATTACAAAAGTAACCTTATATGAAGGCAGACAGCTTGTAAATGTTGTGTTTGATGATAATACAAGAAAACTTCTAGACCCAGTGATTGCTGGTTTAACATTAGAACAATAATAAATGGGCGACGAAAATAAACAGTATGAAGCGAGCCAACAAAAGCTAAGAAAAGCTCGAGAACAAGGGCAAGTTGTAAAATCTAAGGATTTATCCACAGCAATTGCCATTATCATTATGTTTAGCGCAATATATCTTTTAGGGCCTATAATCTGGGGGCAGTTGACTGCTCTTTTTACGATGATTTACGAGCAAATTCCAAACAAACATCTTGAAGAAATTGGCTACGCTTACTTATTTACAAGAACAGTAATTCCTGCTGCGTTAATCGTTTTGCCAATATTAATTTTAGCCTCTTTTGTTGGCGTTTTTGGAGATATGGTTCAAATTGGACCTCTGTTTACAACAAAACCAATGGAATTTAACGCAGAAAAATTCAACCCAACAAAATATTTCAAAAACCTTGCCAATCCAAAAACATTATTTGATTTATTTAAAAATATAATGAAAGTTGTCATATTGGGTATTATTGGCTATATTGTTTACTCTTCGCATTTTGAAGACATTCTAATGCTTGCTGCAATTGATAATGACTTTGCAATATTAATTCAATTTGGTTCATTAATTTTAGACTTTGTAATTAAAGCAGGTATCGCCTTTTTAATTATTGCTGCTGCCGATTATGGCGTTACAAAATGGAAATTTTTGCAAGATCAGAAAATGTCTTTTAAAGAAGTAAAAGATGAATATAAAAACTCAGAAGGTGACCCTAACGTTAAAGCTGCTCTTCGTCAAAGAAGACAACAGCTTTTGCAACAAAAAATGATGGATGCTGTTACCACTTGCGATTTTGTTGTAACAAACCCAACGCATGTGGCATGTGCCATTAAATACGACGCTCAAACAATGGAATCACCTGTTTTAGTTGCAAAAGGGACTGAACTATTTGCTCAAAAAATCAAACAAATTGCAAGAGAACACAACATCCCAGTCATCGAAAACCCTCCTGTTGCAAGGGTTTTATTTAGAATGGTTGAAATCAACAGGCAAATTCCACCTGATTTATATAAAGCAGTAGCTGAAATTCTTATCTTTGTTTATAAACTCAAAAAGACAACAGCAAGCGAACAAAGCAAAATCCAAAAAGCAGCGCTTGATAAAGGTGATATTCAAGCTCAAAAAGAATTTCAAAAGAAAAAAGATGAATCCCTAAAAAAATTTAAAGAATTTGAAGAATAATATTATATTTCGTGCAACTTGCATTCTTTAACGTCAAAAAATGTTTTAGCACTTAAAATAAACTCTTGTGGATTTTTTGAAACATAAAAATCTAATGAACCATTTGTTGAATTTGATTTTATATCGTTTTTCACAATTTGAGCAATGTTTTGAGCAGGATTAAAATATTCTACATCTAAAATATTTTTAAATATATTTGTTAAATATGGATAATGAGTGCATCCTAAAACAATTCTTTTTGCATTATTTTCTTTTGCAAAATCCAATTTAGATTTAATTAGACTTAGCGCTTCTTGGTCGTTATACAGCCTATTTTCAACGATTTCAACAAAACCAGTGCAATCAATTCCAACAACGTTAATGTTTGGATTATATTTTTTTATTTCTTTTTCATATTTTTTAGAATTA
Organism: Cyanobacteria bacterium SIG27; assembly: GCA_015152565.1. Taxonomy (GTDB): domain Bacteria; phylum Cyanobacteriota; class Vampirovibrionia; order Gastranaerophilales; family Gastranaerophilaceae; genus RUG14156. The sequence goes on along the minus strand of SUTT01000013.1, from coordinate 29,814 downwards.
ATTGTTGCTTTAGTAGCTAAAACCGCAATAGTATCGTTATCTTTTAAACCGTCAATAGAGTATTTTGCAACAGATTGAATTAAGGGATAAATTTTAATTTCATTCTTAAAATGTTCCTTTAATCTATCATACGCAACAGCCGATGTTGTATTACAAGCAAAAACGGCAGTTTTGATATTTTTTGAAATAAAAAATTCTAATATTTTTTTAGTGCAGTTAAAAATTTCTTCGGGAGTTTTTGTGCCATAAGGAACATTTTTTGTATCTCCAAAAAAAACATAATTCCCATTTGGCATAATTTTATATAATTCTGATAAAACAGATAAGCCGCCAACTCCGCTGTCTAATAATCCAATTTTATTATCTTCGCTCATGCTTTAAATACTCCAAAATTCCTTCAACTATTGAATCTGCAATATCCTCTCTTCTTCCTTTTTTCAATAGTTTAGAACGTTCTTCAAGATTTGATATGAAACCCATTTCAATCAAAATACTTGGAGCTTCTGTATGATTTATAACATAAAAACGAGATTTAATCACGCCTCTATCTATTGTTTCCCATTTTTTTAAATTTTTACTTGAAGCAAAATTTTCATGCACCTTTTGAGCTAGCTTATAACTATCATCTTTAAAATAATGGGTTTCAATTCCATAGGAATCTTCTTTTACTGTTGAATTTGTATGAATACTAACGAAAATATTGGGATTTATTTCATTAGAATAATTAACCCTATCTTCTAAACTCAAAGTTTCATCTTTTGTTCTTGTCATATAAACATAGATATCTTTTTTGGCTAATTTTTGTTGAACCATTTTTGCAACATCAAGATTTAAATCTTTTTCATAAACCCCACCACCAATAGCTCCGCTATCAGCTCCACCATGCCCTGGGTCAATTACAACTTTTTTCATTGAAGAAAGAGCTGGTTTTTCTTTAATTTTTTTCGGTTTTTCAATCTTTGGATTTTCTTCTTTTGGAACATAAATTACATTGATATTGTCGTTTTTCTTTTCTTCTTGCTTTGTTTCCGGTTTTGCTTCAGGTTTAATTTCAACAGTTTTTATTTCTTCTTTTTTATCATCTTGATTGGTTGCAATAATTATTTCTTCTTGTTTTTGAGTTTCAACAACTGGGGGCTTATCTTTAAAAACAAGTTTAATTGATTTTGAATTAGATTCAACATTTGCATAAGCAAAATTTAAATCTTTTGCAGGAATAATAAACCTTGTTTTATCAGAGGAAATTTTAAGAGCTTGAACCTTGATATCTGTTGTTGTGAGCATTTGTTCAAAAAGAGGAATGTTATAATCGCCAAGATTATTAACATCAAGATAAAAATTATCATTCATTTCAAAAACGTCATAAGTTACGCTTTTATCAAAAGTCATCTCAATTAGTTTATAATCGGTCGATGTTTTTTGAGCTTTATAGCTTTTTACTATTGCAGGGTTATTTGAAAAAATCGTATTAATTATAAAATTTCTATGAGAAATAAAAAGACTCTGTCCATCTGGCGAAACAACAAGCCTATAATCTCTTATATTATTACCGTTTAAGGTTAATTTAACTTTTTTAGAGTTGACTTTATTGATAGTTAAAGTAGCTTCAAATTCTTTATTACTTGATGGAATTTTATATGTCTTATTTTCTAATTTAGATAACATTGAAGTATTATCAAGCATAACATTTGCTTGAGTGTTATCGGGAGTATAACTTGCTCTTTGATATGAAATTGAGCCTATTCCTCTTAAAATTAGACCATCGGAATTTTGGCTTACTTGGCTTAAATAATATTTTGTTTGAAAGCGTGGGTTAATTTCTTTTGTGTCATTTGTTGCACTATATGTTATAGTTGCTCCAGTATTGTGCAAACCAGAGCCTACTCCATAATCTCCCGTTGGAGTGTAAAATTTATATTGCAGAGCATTATCTATTACATGCGGAACATATTTTACGATAATATTTGAACCATCTGTATATGTTTTAAATTTATTTAGTTCAGATGGTTTTGATAAAGTAAAAACAACCCTTACAATATGAGGATTAGTGGAAAACTGGGCTAATTGAATATTTTGTAAAACTGTTGAATTTTTAAGTTTATAGTTTCTGTTTCCACCCTCTAAAATCGCATTTGGAATATCAATCACATATCTTGTTGGAGCAGTTATTGTAAAACTTGAAATATCATTCATTAAACGAATAGAGCTAGAGCTTGCATTTGGAACTTCAATGGTTTGAAGATTGGTTTTATAGTTTCCCCTTCCCTTAATTAAAACCATTCTATCTGATGAATCTATTATTAAATCTTTTATGCGCAAAGCTTCGGCGCAAAGCGCACTTTGCCCCGCCATTATCAGCATAAATAATGTTATTATTAATATTCTCACTAAATTCAACAGTTTCCTCTAATTTAATTCTATCACCATCTTTTAAATAATAACTAATACGGATTATTGAATTTTAGCGATTATTAATATAGTATTAACTTATGGATATGAAAAAGAATTTAGGAGCTTATTTATTTCTTTTGCCTGCGGGCATAATTCTTTTTGTATTCTTTTTTATTCCGTTTTTTCAAACGATTTATTTAAGCTTTTTTGATTTTTCAAAAGATATCTATAAGCCCGAATTTGTGCTTTTACATAACTATTTTGAGCTTATGAAATCACCATTATTTATAAAAACAATATTAAACACATTTTATTTTCTAATTTTATGCGTTCCTTTTTTGGTGATTTTTCCTTTGTTTTTAGCGGTTTTAATAAATCAAAATATCAAATTTAAGAATACATATAAAATTTTAATTTATCTTCCTGTTGTTGTTTCAATCGTAGTTGTTGCAATTGCTTTTAAGTGGCTTTATGCACCAAACGGCTTATTAAACTTTTTTGTTGAAAAAATAGGACTAGAACCACTTGGTTGGCTTTCTGACCCTAAAATTTCAATGATTTCAGTTGCACTTGTGACGATATTTAAAGGAGTTGGATATTATATGATGATATATCTAAGCGCTTTAATGAGTGTGCCAAAAGAACTTTATGAAGCAGCAGACGTTGATGGGGTTGTTGGTTTTAAAAGACACATGGCAATTACAATTCCACATTTAATGCCAATGATAGCTCTAGTTTCTACTATTAGCTCAATTTCAGCTCTAAAAGTTTTTGTTGAAATTTATGTTATGACCCATGGCGGTCCATTAGATTCAACTAAAACAATTGTTTATTATATCTATGAAAAAGCTTTTGAAAACCTTGATTTGGGCTTAGCTTCAGCAGGAGCTGTGATATTATTATTCATTGTGATGGGTTTTTCAATGTTAAATATTTTTGTTTTTGAAAAGGATAAATACAAAGTATGAAAAATTTAAAAACAAAAAACATCTTAACTCATATTATTTTAATTATAGTATGTATTTTATCTTTAATACCTTTTTTATGGCTATTATCAACTGCCCTAAAAGGAAGAAGCGAAAATATCTTTGCTTATCCGCCTGTATTTTTCCCTCGTGATTTTACATTTAGCAATTTTATAGAAGTTTTAAAACTTGTTCCAATAATAAAATATGTTTTAAATAGCTTTATAGTTGCCTCTATAACTGTTGTTTTAAATGTTATTTTATCAGCATTAGCCGCTTATCCTTTAGCAAGAATGGAATTTAAAGGTAGAAAAATCGCCTTTTTTGCAATATTAGCAACAATCATGGTTCCTTTTCAAACAATTATGCTTCCTGTTTATATAATCACTCTAAAGCTTCATTTAATTGACAGCTATTCAACAACTATGGGTTATTTAGGATTAATCTTGCCTTTTGCAGTTAATGCATTTGGAATTTTTCTAATGCGCCAAGCGTTTTTAACTATTCCAAAAGAAATCGAAGAAAGCGCTGTGGTTGATGGATGTAATTCATTTCAAATATTTTTTAAATTATTACTTCCAATGGTAAAACCAACAATTGCACTTTTAGCTATTTTTACTTTCATTGGCTCTTGGGGTGAATTTTTATGGCCAAGCATTGTTCTAACAAACGAACAACTCTTCACTTTGCCTGTTGGAATAAATAACTTATCAAGTGCTTTTAGTGCAGATTATAGGCTTGTTGCAGCAGGATCTATTGTTTCAATTATTCCAATAATTATCTTCTTTTTGGCTTTACAAAAATACTTCATCTCTGGCGAAAACGATGGAGCCGTTAAGGGTTAAAATTATTTCTTAAATATTATTTTTTGTTAAAAAGTTGTATTTTATTTTTGTGTTATAATTATACCATCAGACAAAAAATAAGGGAGGAATATAATGACTTTTAAGCCTGGTAAATGGCAAACGGAAATTAACGTCCGTGATTTTATCCAAGCTAACTACACTCCTTATGATGGAGATGCAAGTTTTCTAGCTGGAGCAACACAAGCAACAACAAAATTATGGGAAAAATGCTGTAATTTATTTCAGAAAGAAAGAGAAAATGGCGGCGTATTAGATATGGATACAAAAGTTGTATCTACTATCACATCACACGGTGCTGGTTATATCGATAAAGATATAGAAACAATTGTTGGTATTCAAACCGATATGCCACTTAAACGCTCAATGCAACCTTTTGGCGGAATTAGAATGGCTGAAACTGCTTGTAAATCTTATGGATATGAAGTTGATGCCTCTATTTCTGAAATCTTTACCAAATATAGAAAAACTCACAACCAAGGTGTTTTTGATGCATACACTCCTGAAATGAAAGCAGCAAGACACTCTGCAATCATTACAGGGCTTCCTGACGCTTATGGTCGTGGTCGTATCATTGGCGACTATAGAAGAGTTGCTCTTTATGGTATTGATAGATTAATTGAAGACAAAAAAGCTCAACTTACTTCTCTTGAAGGCGAAATGACAGCTGAGCGCATTCAATTAAGAGAAGAAATCTCTGAACAAATTAAAGCTCTTCAAGAAATGGCTGAACTTGGTAGAATTTATGGTTTTGATATCACTCAACCTGCTAAAAACACCAAAGAAGCTATTCAATGGTTATATTTTGGCTATTTATCAGCTGTTAAAGAACAAAACGGTGCTGCTATGTCAATTGGAAGAACTTCAACTTTCCTTGATATTTACGCACAACAAGATTTAGAAAATGGCACATTTACTGAAAGCGAAATTCAAGAAATGATTGACCATTTCATCATGAAGTTAAGACTTGTTAGATTTGCTAGAACTCCTGAATATAATTCATTATTTACTGGCGATCCTACTTGGGTTACTGAATCAATTGGTGGTATGGGTATCGATGGTCGTTCAATGGTTACTAAAAACTCATTTAGATATCTTCATACTCTAGAAAACCTTGGCGCAGCACCTGAACCAAACTTAACTGTTCTTTGGTCAACAAGATTACCAAGAGGCTTTAAAGAATATTGCGCACACATTTCAATCAAAACTTCATCAATTCAATATGAAAACGATGATATGATGAGAGTTACACACGGCGATGATTATGCTATTGCTTGTTGTGTTTCTTCAATGGTTGTCGGAAAAGAAATGCAATTCTTTGGTGCTCGTGCTAACTTAGCAAAATGTTTATTATACGCTATCAATGGCGGTGTAGATGAAAGACTTAAAACTCAGGTTGGCCCAAAATATGCCCCAATTACTTCTGAATATTTAAACTATGACGAAGTTATGGCAAGATTTGAAGCCATGATGGAATGGCTTGCAGGCTTATATGTTAATACATTAAACGTAATTCACTATATGCATGATAAATATTGCTATGAACGCTCTCAAATGGCTCTTCATGATAGAGATGTAAAACGTTATTTTGCAACAGGTATCGCTGGTTTATCAGTTGTAGCTGATTCATTATCTGCAATTAAATATGCAAAAGTTAAAACAATCAGAGATGAAAACAATATCGTTATAGATTACGAAACACAAGGCGATTTCCCTAAATACGGCAATAATGATGATAGAGTTGATAGCATTGCAGTTGAGTTAGTTTCTAAATTTATGAATATGATTAGAAAACATCATACATACAGAAATTCAATTCCTACAATGTCTATTTTAACAATCACATCTAATGTTGTATACGGTAAAAAGACAGGTAACACTCCAGACGGAAGAAAAATGGGCATTCCATTAGCTCCTGGTGCTAATCCAATGCATGGACGTGACACTAATGGCGCTGTTGCTTCATTAGCTTCTGTTGCAAAATTACCTTTCCATGATGCACAAGATGGCATATCAAATACATTCTCAATCATTCCAAACGCTCTAGGAAAAGATGAAGTATTTGTGGGCGACCTTGATATTCAACTTGATTGTGGTTGCGCAACTCAATGCGTACAACCTCACACAAACCCAATTGAAAATAAAGGCAAATTCGCACAAAGCGAAAATGAAGCCCAAAAAGTATACTTAGAAAAATAAGAAAAAGGAAATAAAATGGCTACACAACAAGAAGAAAACCTAATAAATCTGCTTGATGGCTATGTTGAAAAAGGTGGTCATCATTTGAACGTGAACGTTTTTAATAGAGAAACATTACTAGATGCTCAAGCACATCCTGAAAAATACCCTCAATTAACAATTAGAGTTTCAGGCTATGCAGTTAATTTTAATAAATTAACTAAAGAGCAGCAAGATGATGTAATATCAAGAACATTTCACTCAAACATATAACAGGGTGAAGCCGTTAAAAAAACGGCAAAAACAAAAACAAAAGCCGCTATTTAATAGCGGCTTTTTAATAAACATATTTAAATTCTAATACTTTTTAAACACCAAAGAAGCATTTTGACCGCCAAACCCAAATGAATTAGTTAAAGCGTAATCAACATTAGCTTTTATTGCTTCATTTGGAACATAATTTAAATTAGCAACTTCAGGGTCTTGCTCAAACAAATTAATTGTCGGAGGAATAATGCTCTCTTTAATAGCCTTAATACAAACAATCGCTTCTGTTGCTCCTGTTGCTCCAATCATATGACCATGCATTGATTTTGTTGATGAAACTTTCAAGTTTTTATTAGTTTCTAAATCACCAAAAACTTTTGCAATTGCTTTTGATTCAGCAATGTCACCAAGATGAGTTGAAGTACCGTGAGCATTAATATAATCAACCTGACTTGGCTCAATTTTAGCATCTTTTACGGCTAATTCCATAGATTTTGCAGCCCCTGCTCCACTTGGGTCTGGTGCTACCATGTCATAAGCATCTCCAGTTTGAGCGTAACCCACAATTTCAGCATAAATTTTAGCATTGCGAGCAAGAGCATGTTCTAATTCTTCTAAAATTAAAATTGCACTTCCTTCACCCATAACAAAACCATCACGATTAATATCATAAGGTCTTGAAGCGGTTTGCGGGTCATCATTTCTTCTTGATAATGTTCTAGCACAAGTAAATGCACCAAGTCCTAAATTTGTCATAACAGCTTCTGTGCCACCTGCTATGATAACATCAGCATCTCCATATTGAATTGCACGAAATGCATCACCTACGCTATGAGCTGAAGACGCACAAGCTGTTACTATACATTTATTAACGCCTTTTGCCCCATGGCGAATTGAAACTTTACCTGCTGCCATATTGGCAATCAGCATTGGAATAGTAAAAGGAGAGCATTTTGTTGGTCCTTTTTGAACCATGTTTAAATGTTGTTTTTCAAAAGTGTCAAACCCTCCAGCACCAGAACCAACAACGACTCCAACTCTATATGGGTCTTCTTTTGATATATCAAGTCCAGAATCTTTAACGGCTTCATCAGAAGCAACAACGGCAAATTGAGTAAATCTGTCCATGCGCTTCATTTCTTTGGGATCAATTAAATTATTTTCAACAACTTCATCTTCAAAAGTTGTTACTTCTCCGCCAAAAGTCACCAAATGACCATCAAGAGAAATTCTTGTTAATTTTTTAATACCTGATTTTCCGCTAATTATTGAATTCCAAAATTTTTCAACACCGCAACCATACGGACTAACAATGCCGATACCTGTTACCACTACACGTTTTTTTGTCATATTTTCCTCTACTTTTTGATTTTAAACATAAAGACTGCAAGCCTAAGTAATTCCTGCAGTCTTTATAAAATTTTGTTTTCGCTTACGATTTCTTATTGGTGAGCTTCGATGTAGTTAACTGCATCTTGAACTGTAGCGATTTTTTCAGCATCTTCATCAGGAATTTCGCAACCAAATGCTTCTTCGAAAGCCATAACTAATTCAACTGTATCTAATGAATCAGCGCCAAGATCAGCAGTGAATGATGCAGTTGGAGTAACTAAGCTTTCATCAACGCTTAATTGGTCTATAACTACTTTTTTTACTTTTTCTAAAATTTCTGTACTCATTTTTACCTCAATTTAATAATACTAAACTTTACATGCTCAATTATATAAGGCAAAAGATAATTTTGCAAATTAATTTATGTTTCAATACGCTAAACCCACTATATGGCAGTTATTTCAGGCTTTTTTATATGTAGTTTTGTAAATAAACTATAATTCAATTTTGCAAAAAACACCGCTCGGCGTTTTAAAAAGAACTATTTTTTTAGCTATTTTATAAATATCTTCAGATAAATATAAATTTAAAACATAAAACACGGAATTATCTTTTGATAAATCTAAATCCTTTAATTCAAGAGCGCTTATTCCCTTATTAACCGGAAGATATATCATTTTAGCGTCATTTACTTTAAAAGTTTCACAACCCTCAACAGTGTCAGATAAAAAGATGTAATTATTTTTTGTTTTATCGATATCATGCTTAATATAATCAATATATAGATTATGATTGCAAAATAGATTTTGATAGCTGAGTTTTGAATTAATAGTAAAAAGTAATAAGATTAAACAAACTAAAACATTTTTTAATTTAATTTTTAATTTTAAAAGGTTTAATGCGATAACAACAACCAAAGCTAAATAGCTTGGATAAGTTATATAAAAATATTTATAATAAAATATCGGTTTAATTAAATATGAAAATAAAACTGATAAAATAACAATAGAAGCAATCAAAAATAAATTATAATTTAAAAATAACTTTTCTATTTTTTTATCCACCTTTTTATAAGTGAATATTAAAAATCCAACAAAAATTATTCCAACTATAAAATGCCCAACAAAAATATCATTAACAGAAAGTAAATCATGCCAGTTTGGAGCTTTAATCCAAGTATTAAAATCAGAAATTATACTTTGTTTTTTATAAATTAAAAGAGGAATAAAGCCTATAAAAGCAATCAAATTAACCCATAAAAAACTTTTTAGCTTTTTCTTTTTTCTAAATAAAATTAAACCAACGATAAAATTATAAAAAACATAAAAAGCAGCATAAAAATGTGTGTATAGCATTGCCAATGTTGAAATAAAATAAAATATTTTTATTTTTTTATTAAATCTGAATAATAAAAAACTAGTAACTGTTGCCAATAACATTAGCAACATGTAACATCTTATTTCTTGTGAAAAATAGATTAAAACTATATTAATACTAGCAATAAAAAGCCCAAGCAAAGAACGCTTTGAACCCAAGAAACTTTTTAAATAAAAATAAAAACCAACGTTGAATAATATTCCTAAAATAACAGAACTAAATCTATACATTTCAGGGTTTTTAAATATTGTGCGATAAATTTTAAATAAAATAAAATATAAAGGCGGGTTTCCTGGGTCTTGAAAAGCTTCAAACCATTTATTTGTGTGAGTTAGAATATAAATTTCATCGTCCCAAAAAGGAATATGATTAAGTTGAGCTAATCTTAAAATAAAACCTAATAACAACAATAAAACCGCAATACTTCTTGGTTTTAGGTCGGTTTTATAGTTATATAAAAACAAAAACAAAAATATATAAGAAACAAAATAAAATTCAAAATTATAAAAAAACGAAAGAATAATAATAGTTAATTTATCTAATAAATTTTTAGTGTTATCAATTGAAATTTCATTTGGAATTTCGTTAAAAAATTGAACATTGTTTCCATTATAAACGGCTAAACTTTCAATATTTTCGACACTATCAAAAGTTATTTTTTTAATTAATTTATTTTTTTTATTTGAAAACAAATAATGATTATTATCTATTTTTAAAAAGTTATTTTCTTCAATATCATTAAAATATAGCTTTGGCGATTGGTTTTTAAAGATTAAATCAACTTTGATATCTTTATAAATTCCATTAAAATAAGGAACTTTTATTCTATCAAAAAACAAAAATACACACACAAGAAAACTCAAAAGAAATAATATTAAAAATATTACCGCTTTTTTGTTCATCATTTTTCGCCTTTTTTGATTTCATTTTCTAAATATTGCCTTGCAAAAACCAACTGTGAATCGATATTATTCATAAAATCATTACGACTAAAGGTAACAACGTAATCAGGAGTAATTCCTGTTTTATTTATATCAATTCCATTTGGAGTTAAATATCTTGCAATGGTTAAATTCATGCCAGATTTATTGGGTAGAGAAAAAACTTTTTGAACCAATCCTTTTCCGTATGTTTTTGTGCCGATTAAAATTGCTCTATTATTGTCTTGTAATGCTGAAGATAGAATTTCAGATGCAGAAGCAGATGTTCCATCAATTAAAACAACTAAAGGACTATCATAAATGCACCCGTCATCAGATGCACTATAGGTATTTTTCTTTCCTTGACGAGCAATAACGTTTACAATATCACCTTTTTTTAAAAATAAATTTGATATTACAATCGCATTTTGAAATAGTCCACCCGAATTTCCTCTTAAATCCAAGATTAAACCTTTAGAATTTTTTAGACGATTTAGCGCAATAACAAATTCTTTAGATGTATCTATTCCAATAAAACTGGAAATTCTAATATAGCCAATATCATCTGTAATTTTTTTATAATCAATTGTTTTAACTTTAATTTCTTCACGTCTTACGGTTTTTTCAAAACGCTCAGTTCCTCTTAAAAGCTCAAGAGTTAAATTAGCGTTTATATCTCCTCTGATTAACTGTGCAACATGATAAATTGATTGACCGCTAACATCAATCCCATTAACTTTTAAAATTATATCTCCCGAACGAACCCCTTGGTTATATGCAGGAGCATTTTCAATCACATTTGCGATATAAATTTTCCCTGAAATTGAAGCGATGTTTATTCCAATACCATATAGCTTTGAATTAATTGCACTTGTTTGAGCGCTAAACTCCTCTTTTGACATAAATTTTGAATAAGAGTCATCCAAAGATGCAATCATAGAATTTATCGCAACATAAGCATCTTCTTGGGTTTTGATTTTATGCAAATATCTTTTTTTCCATTTTGCCCAATTTTGCTTATTTAAGTTTGATTGATAATAGTTTGATTTAATTACTTGCCAACTTTCTAAAAACAAAGCTTTAGCAGAAGTTGTTTTTTCGTTAACAATGTTTATTCCTGAAATATCATTAATTCTTTTGGATTATTTGATTTTAATATCTCTATAAGAAATCAATAATAAAATAAAAATGCTCAAAAACAGCACCAAAAAACGTTTTATTTTAGAGTTGTTATTTATTTTTTCAAACATTTTTTTATTCTTCTATACCATCAGCCAAAAGTCTATAGCCCCCACCATAGATTGTTTGAATATATTTGTTTTTAGAACTTGAAATTTTATTGATTTTACTTCTTAAATGAGTAATGTGAACTCTTATGGTATCAATATTATCCTCATCGTAACCCCAGACTTCTTTTAAAAGAACCTTTGAAGAAACCATTGTTCCTTCTTTTTGCATTAATACATTTAAAATATCAAATTCTATTGGAGTTAGTTGAGCTTTTTTGTCTAAAATTTGAACCTGATAACTTTCAGGGATTAGAGTTATATCTCCTTTTGATAAAATTTCTTTAACTCTTAAAGAATCCATTTCCACTCCTGAACGATTTAAAAGCGCAAGCACTCTTGCTTTTAGCTCTTCTATTTCAAAAGGTTTTGTAATGTAGTCATCAACGCCAGAGTTAAACCCTTCCAGTTTATTGTTTAATTCGCCTAATGCTGTCAGCATTATGATTGGCGTTTTTTCAATTTCTTTTGTTTGTCTTATTTTTTGAGCAACGCTAAAGCCATTTACCGCCCCCATCATGACATCCAAAATCACAAGGTTTGGTTCCTCTTGTTTGATTAATGCAAAACCCCTAACAGGGTCAGTTGAATATAAACATTCGTATCCTTGCAATTCTAGGTTGATTTTTACAAGTTCGCATATAGCTATATCGTCATCTATGATTAATATTTTACTCATATAAAAATTTTATATCTAAATTTTATGCGACACAAGTAAAGTATTATGTAGAAAAAAACTACTATAAAAAGATGATTTTGTAGAAAAAATCATCCTTTGGATTTATAATATAAAAAAAGCCTCTTATAAATTAAGAGGGCAATGGTAAGTAAATTTATTTTTATAGCGTTTAAATGTAATCTAACAAAGAAACGCTTCCTAGTATTCTTGTTCCAATAGCATAGCTTGCTTGAAGTGCCGTTTGAGCATTAGCTAAGTCTGTTGCCGCTTTTACAATGTCGATTTCTTCAAGATCTGTTTTATTTTCTGTTAATTTTAAAATAGTATCTTCGTTAATTGTTTTAGTTGAGTCTAATTTTGAAACCTTAGCAGAAACCATGCCTTGACTTTGAGTGATTTTACTTGTAGCGTCATCTAAAACGCCAAGTTTTGCTCTAATAGCTTCATAATCTAATACATCAGATGTTAAAAGCTCATCAAGGTGTTGCATTTGAGAAAAGAAATCCAATTCCTTACCGTCAGCATCAAGTGCATTTGGGTCTTTTTTTCCAAAAATTTCTTCACCTGTAAAGTTATATGTAAAAGTAGTGTTTTCTGCAATTGTTAAGTTTCTATCGCCTGCCTTTTCGCTACTTCCATTGTAATTATAGTTTCCAGCACCATCAGAAGTGTATGGGATTTCATTTGTATAAGTTCCTGAGAAAATATAATTATCTAAATATTTTGTATTCATTTTATCAACAATAGTTGCAACTCTTTGTTTAATTTCGGTTGCAATTGCTTTAGCACCCTCTTGGTTAGTTGTAGCATTTGACGCTTCAACAATTAAAGCATTAATTGCAGAAATCTCGTCTGTTATGGCGCCAAGTGTATCGTAAGCAAGATTCATTTCATCTGTTGCTGCTTGAATATTACTTTGGTATTGTTCCATTTGAGCCAATTGGTCGTTTAATTTTAAAACTTTTGTAGCGTCAACAACATTTTCAGACACTTTTGTGAAATTTTTATTAGAAGCAATTTTGTTCATAATATCTAAATAGGCATTGTATGAATTGCCCATTGAACTTGTTGCCATATTTGTTATTGTTGAAGTTGATACACGCATAATAAAAATCCTTTTTTATTTTTATACCATACCAATTATTGTGCCCATAAGGTCATTTACGGTTGAAAATACTTTAGCAGAAGCCTCGAAAGCTCTTTGATATTTAATCATATCAGCAAGTTCTTCATCTAAATTTACACCAACTAAATTAGCGTAATTTTGCGTATCTGCATCTAAAATATTTTGAGCTGTATCCGCCTTTTTATCGACAGCAGCAATATCCATACCTGTTTTTGCTGCGTTATTTGTTAAAAAGTCAGATAGTGAACATTTGTTTTTGCCGTTGTTGTATGTGCAAATATTTGCATTTTGCAATTTTGTAATTTCAATTGCATTATCGGCGTTTCCAACAGCTTTTGTCCAATCGTCATTTGCTTCAAGTTTATTTTTATCAATTCTTGCAGCACTAACTAAAAATGGATCATCCATAATTTCAGAATTTACTTGAATATTTGAAGCATTAAAATTAGCCGAACCATCTTTTGTTGTAAACATCGCTTTTGTTGCTTCAATTAACTTCATTGAACCATCATCGTTAGCGCCAATTGCAGCTGCAAAAACATTTCCATCATCGCTTTTGTATGTTTGAATTTTATTTAATTCAACAGCAAAAGCACTAGCTGCACTGTCAATTGCGCTCATCATATCATTGATATTAGTTACAGAACCGCCTTGACCGTTTAAAAATTCAACATAAGCTTTCATTGAACCGGAAGAAAAGCTTTCATTTACGCCTTTTGTAATGACGTAATCAGGGTTTTCTAATGATTGAAGTGAAAATTGAACTGCTTTATCTGGGTTTGTTGAATCAAAATCAACTTGAAGAGAATATTTTTGTTCTCCTCCTTGAACAACGGCAGTATTTCCAATATAAACATTAACTGTTCCGTTATCATTTAAATCAGTTCTAATGTTTGCATAGTTTGATAATTCTTGCAAAATTGAATTGATTTCAGTTTGTGTTGAAGTACCTTGATTGTTTAATACATGAGCTTTATTAGCTTGCGCCAAATTTTCCAATAAAGAATTAATAGAATTTACATTAATTCCGATAGTGTTAAATTTATCTTCTTGAATTGAATTGCATTTTGTTGAAATTTCATTAAATTTATCACAAATATTTTGCGCTGCTTGAACATATTGTTGTCTTATTGATAAATCAGTTGGAAACTTTTCAAGATCAGCACTTGCCTTAAAAAAGTCATTTAATAGAGCGTTTAGTCCATTATCACCTAAATCGTCTGCTATTTCTTCTAAATCTCCGATGTTATCAGCTAAAGTGTTATAATATTGCGCATCAGAATTAGAGTCTAATAAATTTTTAAAGGCAGCATCATCAATAAAATCTGACAAAGAAGAAATTGAAGCGCCATTCATCCCTTTTATGGTAGAAATAACGTTTTCGCAATTTGTCGTATATTCATTAGTAACAAAGTTAACTCTTTGCCTATGGTATCCATCCACATGCATATTAGCAATGTTTTGAGAAACAACAGTTAATGCGTACTGGTTGTTTTTCATTGAACCTATTGAAATATTCATGCTTTGATTGAGTGACATAGTATTAAATCCTTTTAAATCCCTATGAATTAGGCTTCTTCCGTGATAGATGAAATATCTAAACTCTCACTATTTTGACATCCTACGCCTTTGGCGTTATAAGAATATTTATCATTTTGAGCTATATTTAAAATACCAGATAATATGTTATTTATAACACCTAGCGAGTGTTTTATTAATATTTCGTTATTTTCTTGGATAATTTTTATTTCTTCGCCGAGCTTTTTTAAATTTTCTTTTTCTTCAGAAGAAAAATCATTGTTTAAAATATCAAACTTATTAATTTTTTCAACAAGAACGATTATCGCTTCATCAGTTAAATTTAGCGTTTCTAAATCTTTTTTAATTATTGCTTCTTTTTTTTGATTTAAAATTTCTTTTAATTCTAAAAAAGAATTATACACTTCACTATAGCTCATTTACTTACCCTTATGCGCTGAAATCCGCAATTACACTTCTACCGTACATCAAACCATAGTTTATATCATCGATTGATAAATTTTCCCCCATTAAATTTGCGTATTGTTGAATTTCTTCAACGTTAATTCCGCCATTTGATGATTTTACGGTTTGAGTTGTTTTTTTGTCTTCTATTAATTGAATATCACTTTTTTTAAAATCTTGCAATTCAATGTTTGATGTATTTTCATCATCTTTTTGAACTTCAAAAGCACGACGAGCCGTATTTAAGTTTAATTTTGAAATTGAAGTTGCGATTTGCGCTGAAATATTAGTATTATTTGATATATCCATTTTTAACCTTTAACTGTTTTTTCTAGTTGTGTGTATAATTGTTTTGCAACTCCAATGCTTGTATGTGGATTAGACGAAATCTCACGAGCAATATCGTTATACATAAACGATTTTAAATTATCTAAGTATTTGCTTTCTTGAAACAAAGAGCCCTCTTTATCAACAGTTTTATCCATTTCTGTTAGCATTTTGGCAACAAAAATAGATTCAAATTCTGTTGCAACTTTTTTGAGTTGTTCTTTTTCTGATTTTGCGCCGCTTTTGATATTTTCAATAGCAGTTAAATCAGAACTATTAGACATATAAGCGTTTCCAATTGAGCTAATATAATTATTCATCTTAAATAATCTCCAATTCTGCTTGCAAGCTACCTGCTGTTGCTAGTGCTTGCAATATTGCTATTAAATCAGTTGGTGAAACCCCAATAACATTAAGAGCTGAAACTAAATCAGATAAATTTGAATTTGCTTCAAGTTCAATTAAAGAAGCTTGCTTTTCTGTTATTTGAATTTGTGCATTTTGTTGAAGCGCAGTATCACCTTGTGCCATTGGGTTTGGTTGAATTACTTCATTTTGAACTTGAATATTAATTGTTATTCCGCCATGTGCTATAGCTGCTGGCATTAATTTTGTATTTCCGCCAATAACAATAGTCCCTGTTCTTTCATTAACAATTACTTTTGCTTTTTCACTGACAGCACCAACTATCTGATTTTCAATTAATGATAAAAATGTTACTCTATCATCTCTATATTTTGATGGAATTGTGATTTCAACTGCACCCCCATCAAGAGCACGAGCTGGCGCAATTCTTGTTGAAATTGTTTTTGAAATCCTGCTTGCCATAGTGTAATCCGCTTTATCTAAAAGCAAAGTTAGCGTTGTTTCATCACCAATAGTTGATAAAATATCACGCTCAACTATAGCGCCGTTTGGAACTCTGCCTGTTGTAGTAACGCCTTTTGATGCGCTTGCTCCGCCTGCTGCCGCTCTAACACCTCCTGTTGAAACAGGACCTTGCGCAACGGCAACGATTTCTCCGTTTGGCGCTCTTAGCTGAGTTTGAACCAAAACACCGCCGGTTAAGCTTTTAGCATCTGCCATAGCAGAAACTGTAACATCAATTTTATCTCCTTCTTTGGCAAAAGGAGGAATTGTTGCTGTTACAATAACTGCTGCCGATGTGCCTTTTTGAATATAGTTTGATTGGTCAATTACGGTTCCTAATGATTGCAACATTTGTTGACTTGTCATTTGAGTATGACGAGAGTTATCACCAGTGTTTTGAAGACCAACAACAAGCCCATAGCCAACCACTTGGTTTTCACGTATTCCTTTAACATGAGTTATATCTTTTATTCTAAGAGTTTGCTCTGAAATTGCCAAAGCTTCAGAAAATAAAGATAAACCCATAAAACTAGTTAAAATAAATGCTATTAACTTTTTGCTCATTGTTATCATCCTACTTACCATTGCAAGCTATCTAAAATAAAGTTCTTACTGCTCTATCCAATATACCCTCGTTTTGACCTCGAGAAACAGTGCCAGCGCCATTCATTGCAAATTGCAAGTTAGCAACTTGGCTTGATAAAATTTCTCCTGTTTGATTTATCCATTTAGGATCAACTATTCCTGAAATGATTAAATCAATTCTTTCATTTTGATTAACTAAGCTTTTTTTGCCTTGAACTAATAGATTTCCATTAGGTAAAACTTGCACAACTTGTGCTACCACTGTATCGGTTAAAGTCAATGTTCTTCCAAGCTGTGTTTGACCAGTTACGGATAATTCCCCCTCTGTTCCATTTAGCGCATCTTTTATGCTTGTATTAAAAATCGAATTAAATGCTTTAGTTAAATTTTCAGCTAAAGAACTTGATTTTTGAGTTGAATACGTTCCAACATCTTGCATTGTTGGAGCTTCATCAATAACAATTGAAACTAAATCGCCAACACCACGAGCACGAACTGAAGCAAAGAGTGCTTTTGGTTCAATTGTTGTGCTTTGAGAAGCGTTTAGAGAAAATAAACTTTCCGCATTTACCATTGTTGTCGATAATATTAAAGATAAAATAATTAACTTTTTCATCCTCTAAATCCTTACCATAACTTCATTTTGTGACAATACTACACCATTATATGTTTTATTATATTTTTCAGAACGAACTAAAATTGTATCTCCGATTGAGCCTTCTTTTAGTGCTGTTCCTTTGAGTTTAATATTCATCCCTTTTGTTTGAAAAACAATATCAATTATAGAATTTTTTGCAACGATTGATTTAGATTTAACATATTGAGAATTAATTATACTTCCTTTAGGATAATTTCTTGTTGCAATTAAATTTATATTATTTTTTGAAATTGTTTTATCTAAAAGTCTTGAAATTTCTCTCTTTTCCAGCTTTGTGTTAGCTTGATTAATTTCTTGGTTATAAGCAATTGTTTCATTTGCAACTAAAACATCTTTATAAACCAATGTTTGAACAGTAATTGGAAAAGCTTTTATTGTTGCACCATTTTGAGATTTAATTAAAATTCTTCTATATTGATTTTGGTTGAAATTATTGTTTTGAGAAATTATTTCAATTTTAGGTTTATTATTTTCCTGAGTTATTATATTTTCATTTGGAATACCAGAAATTTTGATTTTATAATCAGATGAATAATTTTTTAATTGTTCTTTAATTTGAGAATTAATTTTTTTATTTAAGTCGTTTTTTAATTCATCAGGCGTTAAAACATAAGCAAATGAAGCGTTTGAGCCAAACGCTAAAATTAAAAATAGTATTAAATTTTTGATTTGTTTTTTCATTTTGCTCGGTTTTACTTTCTTATCTTTTCCGCCTGTGGGTATCGCACTACGCTTCGCTTTGCTCTTTGTTGCTCCTGTGGTGCTCGGGCTTTGCCCTTGCGCTCCTACGTCGCCTTGGTACGGTATCCGCTCTTGCCGCCTGCTCGTCGCAGCCGTCTGCGAGCTTCACACACCTTTGCCCTCAAGGCGTTCGCTCGACTATCGTCGGCTCCTTGCCTTTCGGGTACGGTATCCGCTCTTGCCGCCTGCTCGTCGCAGCCGTCTGCGAGCTTCACACACCTTTGCCCTCAAGGCGTTCGCTCGACTATCGTCGGCTCCTTGCCTTTCGGGTACGGTATCCGCTCTTGCCGCCTGCTCATCGCAGCCGTCTGCGAGCTTCACACACCTAGCACCTCGCCTTGCTCAGCTAGTGCATCGCACTACGCTTCGCTTTGCTCGGTTATACTATCTGATTAGTTTGCTGAAGTATATCATTACCTGCTGTAATTACTTTTGAATTAGATTCATACGCTCTTTCTGTTTTAATTAATCCAATTAATTCTTCAACAATTTGAACGTTACTTCCTTCAATGAAGCATTGTTCAATTGTTCCGTAACCCTCTTCGCCTGCTGTACCTTGGAGTGGAGTTCCAGAAGCTTGAGTTTCACGATATAAATTATGACCAATTGCCATTAAGCCTGATGGGTTTTGGAATTTTGTTAATTGGATTTGACCTAATTGAGTTTGTTCGGAATTTGTTCCAGTTGTACAAGAAACAATCCCGGCTTGAGAAATTGTAATTTCTTTAGCGTTAATTGGAATTGTAATTGGTGGTTGTAATTGATAACCATCAGTAGTTACAATTGAACCATTTGAATCCATCTTCCAAGCACCATCTCTTGTATATGCAATTGAGCCATCGTCAAGCGTTACTTGGAAAAAGCCGTCACCTGCAATAGCAACGTCAAGTTGTCTATCTGTTGATTGAAGATGACCTGTTGAAAAAATTCTAGTTGTAGCTGCTGTTTTAACACCAAGACCAACTTCAATACCAACAGGTTGATATGTTCCTTGACCCATTTGCGCCCCAGGAGTTCTATGAATTTGGCTTAATAAGTCTTGAAACTCTGCTCTAACTTTTTTATATCCATAGGTTGATAAGTTGGCAACGTTGTTTGAAATAACATCTAAGTTATTTTGTTGTGCTATCATACCTGTTGCTGCTGTAGTAAGTGCTCTTAACATTTATTGCTCCTATCTAGAAATATTGCCTAACGAGATGGCTTGACTAACTGTATCGCTTTGATTTTTTAATATTTTACTCATAGATTCATAACCTCTTGAAACATTAATTGAATTAAGCATTTCGGTTATCGTATTTGCATTAGACATTTCAACCATTCCCTGTTGAAGAGAAAAAGTTCCGTCTGCTTTTGTATAAACTTTTGCATCTTGCCCATAAATTGGAAGATACTTTGCAAGACCAATTCCGGAGATTTTAGTTTTATCTTCAAAATCGCAAACTTGAATTTTCTGCAATAGAACATTATAGTTTGGATTTGATAATTGAATTTGACCATTTTCACCAATAACCAAGTCTTTTAATAGATCCATTCTATTCATATCATCAAGCTCGATTGCGTCAGGGTCACGAGTTATTCTTATTCTACGATTCTCCATATCCATGATATAATCGCCATCTTTGTTAATTAAATAGTTTTCATCATCAAGAGCAAAATTGCCTGTTCTTTGGTAATAATAATCTCTTTCATCATAAGGCTTGTTTTCATCCACATCTTGATATCTAACCTTAAAGAAGCCGTCACCATGAAAAGCCACATCCATTTTATTAGCTGATTCTGTTAATCCGCCTTGAGAAAAATCGATGTATGTTCTATCTGTTCTTGCTCCAATACTTAATGAGCCAACATCAACGCTATTATTTTGAACATTTTTTGTTTGAACTTTTGATTGCAAAATATCTTGAAAAGTAATTTGACTTCTTTTAAAACCGTTTGTCGTAACGTTAGCCAAATTATGCGCTGTTACATCTTCAAAGTCAATTAACGCTTGCATACCTTTTGCAACTGTTCCAATACCTCTTGTTATCATAACAGCCCCGATTCTTTTACTTTATTGTAAGTATTCATTATGGTTTTAACGTAGTTTTGTGTTTCTTTATATGGAGGTATTCCGCCATACTTTTGAACTGCGCTTGGTCCGGCGTTATAGGCTGCAAGCGCCATTTCAAGGTTGTTGTCATATTTATCTAGCATTTGACGAAGATATTTAACTCCGCCTTCAATGTTTTGACTTGGGTTATAAGCGTCAACCACCCCCAAAGCTTCAGCAGTCTTTGGCATTAATTGCATTAAACCCATAGCACCCTTTTTGCTTGTTGCTTTTGTATTAAAACCAGATTCTTGTTTAATTATTGCTTTTATAAAATCGCTATCAATATTGTATTTTTCACTAAATGTTTCAATTAATTCTTCAACATTAGCGCTCTGTGCTTTTAAATCGATTTTTGATTTTAGCTCGACTGCTTCTTTGTTTTCGGCCTTATCAGTTATAATTTCATCTAAAAAAGCTTCAAAAATCGGCTCTTCTTTTTTAGGCGCTTCTTTAACAGGTTCCGCTTTTGTATCTAATATCTTTTTAAAGTCTTGTTCAATGGTTTGGACACGATTAGCCGCTCCTGCAACTCTTTCAAGTGCAGAAAAGTTATTTTCAATATAACTTATGCGAGCAAGCGCCAAGTTAAGGCCTGATGAAATGCCTTGTGTCATCCTTACTAATTCTACCTCTTACCATTGTCTAGTTGTGGATATACAATCCTCCACATCAATAATATAGACTAATTTATATTTAAAGCTCATCAATCAAAAGATGTATTTTAATTCAAAAAATTAATCTTTAGATTGATTTTGACAATTAAGATATTTGTAACAAATTTTTAATAAAAAAATGTAATTTTTTTCATGTTTATAATACAATACAATTCGGTAAAGTATAACAAAAGGAAATACAAAAATGTCAATTAACTTGAAAAACAAACAAGAAATTATCAAAAAATTTGGTAAATCTGAAAAAGATTCAGGTAACATCGAAGTTCAAATCGCTATGTTATCTCAAAAAATCTCTGAATTAACAGAACACTTAAAATCTAACAAAAAAGATTTCCAAGCAAAACGTGGTCTTTTAGTTATGGTTGGTAGAAGAAAAGGTATGTTAACATACTTAAAAAATGCTGACTTAGAAAAATACCGTGCTTTAATTAAAGAACTAGGTATTAGAGGCTAACCCGAAAGGCAAGGAGCCGACGATAGTCGAGCGAACGCCTTGAGGGCAAAGGTGTGTGAAGCTCGCAGACGGCTGCGATGAGCAGGCGGCAAGAGCGGATACCGTACCCGAAAGGCAAGGAGCCGACGATAGTCGAGCGAACGCCAGCCACTCAGTCATTCTGAGGGCAAAGCCCGAAATATCTTTTAAATAAAAGATATTTCGCTAACGCTCAATATGACTAAAACAAATAATTTCAAGTTTAATAAATGCTACAAGAGTTATACCTTGTAGCATTTTTAATTCAATAATTCTTATACTTCATCAATACTTGTTTCAAGCTCTAAAACATTAAAAGAATAGCCATTTACGTTTTCAATCAAGGAAGCAACTTTGGTTTCATCTTTTTGGGTGGTTATAAAAGTAGCGATATTGTTTTCTTTAGCTAATTTTATCAAACTTTCAATATCTTTTTTTGCATATTTATGATGATCTTCAAAAACAACAGGAGTAATTTCATAAAATTCTTTTGCAAAATCAAAAAACTGCTCCGGTTGACCAATGGCACAGAATGCGATTGCTTTAATATTATTTAATTTAACATCTGCTCCAGATTGAATATTATATATTCTTTTTGGTTTCATTTGGCATAATTGAATTGGTTTATTAAATTGTTTTACCCAATTAATTGCATCTTCTAAATTTTCATCGCCTTTATTAACCAAAACAATTTCATCTGCACGCTTAATCTCGCTGATAGGCTCTCTTAATGGTCCATAAGGCAATAAATGGTTATTTCCAAAGCGCATTTTAGAATCAATTGCAACAATTGTTTTATCTTTTTTTAATTTACGATTAGAAAACCCATCATCCATGATGATAACTTCTGCGCCATATTTGACAATTGCAAGTTCAGAAGATAATTTTCTATTTGAACAAGTGATAACTATAACATTTTTATTCACCTTTTTTGCAATTTGATATGGTTCATCTCCACATAAACGCCCGTTTTCAAACTTAATTTCTTTATAATCTTTAATTACATTTGGGATTTTATTGGAAATTTTTGCACCATAACCTCTTGAAATTATTGCAACTTTTTTGCTTTTTGATAATTCATTTGCTAATTCAATAACAGTTGGGGTTTTTCCTACTCCTCCAGTTGTTAAATTACCGACGCAAATGACATTTGCTCCAATTTCTTCTTCTTTTAAAACATTTTTTTCATATAAGAAATTTTTTGTTTTAATTATTGATTTATAAAAAAATTCACCAACAGATAATCCAAGCGCCAAAAAGAAATTTGGCTTCTTTTTATTATAATGAATTAACTGAAAATCTGTTTTAAAATTACCCATTTTTTCCTTAGAACATCAATCTAAACAATAAGAAACGTTTGTTTAATTTTTCAGAGAATTTTTTAACGTTTTTAGTTATAGTTAAAACATCTTTAAC
Source organism: Cyanobacteria bacterium SIG27 (assembly GCA_015152565.1). Classification (GTDB taxonomy): domain Bacteria; phylum Cyanobacteriota; class Vampirovibrionia; order Gastranaerophilales; family Gastranaerophilaceae; genus RUG14156. The sequence goes on along the minus strand of SUTT01000013.1, from coordinate 6,609 downwards.
TGTTGATTTTAATTTTAATTTTTCATCATCTTCAAGTTTGTTATAATCATCCATAATTTTTGCAATATTAGATGTAATTGAAGATAAATTTGCAACTGTTGTTGTAACATCTTCTTTTAATTTTTCATCTTTTGTATATTCATTAATATAGCTTGAAATATCAGCTAAATTTCTTGATGTTTCATTAACATTTGCCATAATTTCAGCAGTTTGCTCGTCTTCTAACACTTTATTAATGTTTTCAGACATTTTTCCGATTGATTTAATGCTTGAAACAACGTCATTTTTCAATGTTTCATCTGAAATTAATTCGTTTAAGTTACAAGATAAGATATTTAAATTTTTAATTAAATCTTGCGATTGGTTTGTTAACTCTTCAAGTTCAGCTTTTGATGAATCAATTAACAATGCTGCTTTATCTAATGTTGTATTAGCGCTTTGAGTTAACAAGCTAATATTCTGAACAGAAGTTTTAATTCCACCAATAAATTCATCAGACAAAATTTCAGTAATTTTATCATTAGTTTCAAGCATAGCATGCGTTGCACGGAAACCTAAATCCATAAAGTCTGATAATCTCATAGGTTCAATTACTGTATATTTTAAATCTTTGTTTGGTGTTTCAATGATTTCACCATCAAGCATATAGAAAATTATTTTTCCATCTTTAATCTTCATTGAAAGCGAATTTTTATCTAAAATCAGCCCCGGAAGTTCAATATTATAAACAAGTTTTAATACATTATTTGTAGACATTTTTTGTCTTAGCTCAAATGGAATTTGAGATTTTTTAACAACATCAGCTTCAACCGCTTTACCAATTTGAACCATGCCTTGCGATAATTCCATAAAAATTGGTTGGTCTTTTTCAACAATTGTTGTTTTTTTAGAAGTTTCAGCATACATAAATTCGTTTTTTGGTGGAGTAACTTCTAAAAACTGTTCGCCAATAATTCCTGATTGTTGTATAGAAATCGTTGAAGCGTGTGGGATTTTAATCCCTTTTTCTGTTATTACAAATCTAAGTTTAACATAGCTATCTTTTCCTTGAATAACAGGGGTGATATCTTCTACTTGCCCAATTCTAAGCCCCATCATCTGAACAGCAGAACCCGCACGCATACCGTTAACATCTTTAAACGCTAAATCTATACGCTCACCTGCGGATAAACTTCTTCCTTTAACCCAAAGAACTGTAAAAATTAATATAGATATAGCACCCAAGGTCATTAAACCGACTTTTAAAGATGATGCGTATTTTTTCTTTTTATTCATTTTTCTTCCCTTAATTAATTTCTATTTTGTTGCTATATTCATTGGTCCTTGAATTGACGCTGAAACAAACTGTTTAGCATATTCATTATTTCCATATAAAAGCTCTTGAACAGAACCAGCAAAAACAATATTTCCCTGATATAGCATAATAACAGAATCTACTGCTCTTTTTATTGTTGAAAGCTGATGCGTTACAACAATGCAAGCTGCGTTTAATTCTTTTTTCAATTGAACAATATAATCTTCAATCATGGTTGATGTTACAGGGTCTAGCCCTGCTGTTGGTTCGTCATATAAGATTATATTAGGATTGGTCACAATCGCACGAGCAAACCCGACTCTTTTTTGCATACCGCCAGATAGCTCTGATGGATATTTTTCTTCAATCCCCTCTAAGCCAACAAGCTTTAATTTTTGTGCTACAAGTTTTGAAATTTCTTCGCTTGTATATTTTCCTCTAAATTCTTTTCTTTCCATCAAAGGAAAAGCGATATTATCGTGAACATTTAAAAAATCAAAAAGCGCACTGTATTGAAAAGCCATAGCAATTTCAGAATTTTGTGGATAAATTATTTCGCCACTATCTTCGTATAAAATTCCAGAGATAATTTTTAATAATGTTGATTTACCGCTTCCTGAAAAACCAATCACCCCAAGAGTTTGCCCATTTTCAACTTTGAAAGAAATATTATTTAAAATTTTTCTATTATCAAATGTTTTATTTAAATTTTTAACTTCTAATGACATTTTAATTTCCTATAGATAAAACATAGCAGCAAAAATAAAATCCCAAACTGCTATAGCTAAAAACGACCAAACTACCGCTTTTGTTGTTGCTAAACCGACCTCTTTAGCACCCCCTCGTGTCGCATATCCGCATGAACAGCTAATTAACGCAATAGTTCCTCCAAAAACGGCACTTTTTAAAATAGCGATAAAAATATCTCTAACATATAACCCATGCCACATTGAAGTAATGTAGTTTAATATGCTTAAATCAGCGCAATAATGAGAAACAGCGCCAGCACAAATTAAACCAAAAAATGCACTAATAATAAAAACAACAGGCATAAATAAAAAGCCTGCTAAAAACCTTGGAACGATTAAATATTCAACAGGGTCAACTCTTAAAACTTTCATTGCGCTAATTTGCTCTGTTACAGACATTGAAGCAATTTCGGAAGCAAAAGATGAGCCCACCATTGAAATAATCGCAAAACCACTCATTACAACCGCAAGTTCACGAACCATAACAAGAGCAGATAACATTCCTGTATAGTCCGCACCGCCTTGCTTTGCAAGCTCCGGCGCTAGTTGCATCGCAATGATTGCCGCTGTCATTCCAACAATTGTTAAACTAATGGGGAGGCTGTCGTAAGCGAAGCGTTTTGATTGTTCAATTACTTCTTTTAAATTAATTTTCATTTTAAGAAGATGAACAACCACACGTGAAAAATCACACCCAATATTTCCAAGGGTGATTAAAAACTCTCTTATTTCTTTCCAAAGCAGCAAAAAGCCTTGAAAAGTGAGTGTTTTATTAAGTTCGAACATATTCTTATTTTATATTAAAAAATAATTTTAAAAAGGTTTATATGGCGCATTTGGGCTAAATAGATGACAAGTTTTTATTAAAGATATGTTGCTTTATTTTTTTTGTGATAAAATTAATCTACGCATGAAAAATTAAGTTTATATTTCTTAATATTTTCATCAATTTCACGCAAACTTTTAAATTCACACGAATTGTATTGTTAGGTAAAACATTTTATAAAGGAAATTAAAATGAGTATTTCAAAAATTAATGCTAATCAAACAGTTAGCTTCCAAGGAAAAATTAAATCAACTAAAAATCCATCTACAAACAACAAAAAAGAAACAGTTAAAAAGATTGCTATTGCAGCACTTGGCATAACAGCTGCAACTCTAGGCACAATTGCTTTAATTAAAAGAATTAAAGCAGGCAAAACAGAACCTGTGTTTGTTCCAGGCAGTTGGCAACCAAAAACAAACCCTGGTCAAGAATTAGAAACATTCAACACAAGTGTAAAACATGCTCTTAATACTATCAGAACAGCTGACTTAAATGATGAAATTGCAAGAGTTGAAAGAAACGTTGCCAATCATGATTTAAAACAATTAGAATTAGACAGCGTTTTCAATAGTTCAGATTTTGTTAATAATGTAGTTACCAAAAGAGCAGATTTAGATATTCAAAAAGCTCAAGCAGAAGCTGCTGAAATTATGAAAGATTTAGTTGAAAAAGCCGGAAAATAAATAGCATAGTTTTGAAATATATAATATAAATAAAATTGCTCTCAAAATTGAGAGCAATTTTATTGTTTTTATGTTATAATTTATCTACACATGTAAATTGAAATTAACATAACTTAACATTTAATGCCAATTCACGCAACAAATAAAATTTACATGTTTTGTAGTGTCAGGTGTAAATAATAATAATAAGAAGAAAGGTTTAAATTATGACAGCAGTACAACCAAACTCAGTACACGATACTATTGCAATGTTTCATAAACAAAGCTTCCCTGGGTATGACAATATACCAAAAAATACATTAAATCCAATTGAAAATTTTGACCCTAAAGCAGGTGTAGACAGAGCTGCTGATTTAGTTTCTGATGAAGCAAAAGCAGCAATTGAAGCTAAAAATTTAAAAAGCGATGTTGTTCAATTCAGACAAGTAGCAAACAGAAACACTGTTATAGCTAATCCAGAATCTATTGATAATGTAAAAGTTGCGACTAAAAACGATGCAGTTGTTCAAGAAGCAGCAGAAAACACTAAAGGCATTGTTAAAGGCGCATTAAACTCAATCAAAAAACACCCTGTTATTACTGCTGTTGTTGTTGCAGTTCCTGTAGTTGCTGCTGCAGTTTATGGTGTTAAAAAAGTAAACGAAAACAAAGCTCAAAAAGCATAATAAAATCATAATTTTAAACTTTATTTAATATAATAAAAACCTCCTATTACTAGGAGGTTTTTATATATAAACTAGATTTCAAACTTTGCCCTAAAACGACAATTTGCAAACCTAAACGCTCACAATCCCCTCTTTAATCGCTTTAACAGCAGCCTGCACTCTATCATCCACGCATAATTTTTGCAAAATCGAACAAACATGTGCTTTTGCAGTATGCACAGAAACGATTAATTCTTGGGCAATTTGAGTGTTTGATTTCCCTTGAACCAAAAGTTTTAAAACCTCGTTTTCTCTCTCAGTAAGCCTTGTTTTTGCTTCCATAGTATGAGCTGATGGCATAATTTCAGTGTTTTCAGGTTTCGGGAAGAATTTAAGAGCTAAATGCGCAACGTTTGAATCTATCCAACAAGCTCCTTTTGCAACGTTTTTAATTACTCCTGATAACGTAATTGGGTCGATATCTTTTAAACAATACCCGCTAGCGCCAGAACCCAAAGAGGCAACAACTTCTTCTTCTCTATCATGAGAAGTTAAAATAATTACTTTAGTATTTGGAGAAATTGTTTTAACTTTTGCTGTTGCTTCAAGCCCATTTATCCCTGGTAAGCCCAAATCCATTAAAACAACATCAGGCTGCTCTTTTTTAATCAATTCAAGCCCTAATTCCGCATTTTGAGCTTCTGCTATGACATTGATATTTTCAATTTCATTTAGAGCATATCTTAAACCAACACGAGTTAATTTATAATCTTCAACGATTATTACTCTTACATCTTTGCTTTTTAAATTTTTTTCTACCATTTGAGAACTCATTATATATAACCTTTCTTTTGATTGTTAGGTTAATACTATAGCGCATTAGTCATTGAGCCAATTAGTCTATTGTCTAGTTTAGATGTTATCCAATTGGATAGGTTATATAATCATGCTTAATTTTTTGTATTATAATAATTTTATGGAACAAAATTATTTGCCGTTATTTAGAAAATATCGCCCTCAATCTTTTAAAGATGTTGTAGGACAAGAGAGTTTAGTGAAAGCATTGTCTAACGCAATTGAATTAAACAGAATTGCAAATGCTTATTTATTTTGCGGACCAAGAGGAACAGGAAAAACTTCAACCGCTAGGATTTTAGCAAAATCTCTTAACTGTGAACACGGTCCAACACTAGAGCCTTGCCAAAAATGCGCAAGTTGTGTTGATATTACAAACACATCAGGTCTTGATGTAATTGAAATTGACGCTGCTTCAAATAGAGGTATTCAAGATGCCAAAGATTTAATTGCACAAGTTCAATATGCTCCAATTAACGGAAAATATAAAATTTTTATTATAGATGAAGTCCACATGCTTTCAAATGATGCATTTAATGCACTATTAAAAACATTTGAAGAGCCACCTAAAAACGTTATTTTTATTTTAGCAACAACCGAACCTCATAAAGTCTTAGAAACAATTGTTTCAAGATGTCAAAGATTTGATTTAAGAAGAATTACAACAGACGACATCATTAAACGCTTAAGAGAAATATCCGACATTGAAAACATTAAAATAACAGACGATGCTCTATTTACTATTGCCAAAAATGTTTCAGGCGGTTTAAGAGATTCTTTAGCTCTTTTAGACCAAGTTAGCATTTTAGGCGTTAAAGATGAAATCACTAAAGATTTAATTGAAGAACTTTTAGGAAAAATCAACTTTGACGTTTTATTAAATCTATTAAAAAATATTTATGATGAAAATATCGAACAAACATTGATTAACGTTGATGAAATTTACACAAAAGGAAACGAGCCAAGAAATTTAGCTGAAAACTTTATTGAATTTTTAAGAAACGTAATTTTAGTTTTAAATTCGACAAGTCCCGAAAGTATTACTAAATTTACATCGTTAGTTAATGCCGATATTGAAAAAATTAATGCACTAAATTTTGATAAAAATAAAATTATCAAAATTTTAAACACTTTAATTGAATATTATAAGGAAATCAAAGTTTCGACAAATCCTTATCTTTGGATGGAATTGGCAGCTCTAGCTTGCGCTAAATTGGATTTAAAAACACAAACACAACAGGTTCAAATTCAAAACGCTGCGCCAATGCAACAAGTTCAACAAAGCCAACCAATTCAAAAACCAGCTTCGCCAATTTCGGCAATGCAAAATGCAAAAGCTGCAGCCCTAAATGCGCAAGCACCGATAAGCCAAACTTCGCAAGCGCCAATTCAAAGTGCGCAACAAGCACCAACCCAAAAACCTGTGCCTGCCCCAATAGAACAACCAGCGCAAATGCCTCAAGCACAAGCTCAACCACAGCAAATTCAACAAGTGCCAGAGCGCATCGCTCAAAATCAAGATGGAGCGCAAATTTGGATGAATGTTGTAGCTGCAATT
>SUTT01000012.1 GCA_015152565.1 Cyanobacteria bacterium SIG27 | reverse complement strand
TTGCGCAATAGCTGAATTTTTGCGCTCAATTGCACCCTTTTTTTCTTCTGCAGTTTTTTTAACTTCAAGTTGTTTTTCTTCGCCCTGAGCACGCACCTGAGCATTAACTTCATCATATTTTGCTTTGGTGTCGTTAATTTTTGATTCTGCTTCTTTTAATTTTTGCGTTAGTTCTTTTTTTGTTTTTGTAGCTAATAAAATATTTTGATGAACAAGTTCAAGTGCTCTTTGAGTATCAAAATATTTTGCAGATTGAATTTTTGTTTCAAGCTCTGTTTTTTCATCTTTAAACTTTTTATATTTAAGAGCAACTTCTCTTTCTTGCTTTAACTGTTCAATACGGTTATCAATTTCATTCATTAAGATATTAGTGTTAGCTACTCTATCTTCAACGCTTTGAATTTGTTCGGATGCTAAGTTGATTTTTCTATCAAAATCAGCAGTTCCAGCGATTTCATCTATAATTTTACGACGTTCGATTGGAGAACATTTTGTAATTTCTGTAACGTCCCCTTGCATCATAACGTTATAACTGTTTGGGGAAATGTTATATTTTTCAAGTTCTAGGTGAATTTGAGTTAAAGTAGCAGGTTTATCATTGTAATAATAGTTAGATTGAACGCCATTTCTACCTTTTTTAATATGTCTTTTTATTGAAAATTCATTATTGTTTTCATCATCTGAAAAAGTAACTTTAACGCTTGCTTCGCCACGTTTATTGTGATTTGTAATTAAATCAGCAACACCTTGTTCAGACCTTAATGTGCGAGCAGTAGTAAGCCCAAGCGCAAACAAAACTGAATCAATAATGTTACTTTTGCCAGAACCATTTGGCCCAGAAATCGCAGTAAAACCGCGCATCAAAGGAACAGTCACCTTATTTGCAAAGGATTTAAAGTTGTCAATTTCTATTTCTTTTATATACATCTACTTATTTGTAAACTCTTAATCAGCCTAGTATATTAATTAGACTATAAAAGAGTAAGGCATGTCAAATATTATATAAAAATTCATATCTATTAATTATGTAATTTTGATTGATATATTTTTCATCTTCTTTCTTTGAATGAAGCTCAATATATTTATCATTTAAAATATTAATTCTTGATATTGGCCAAAACATAAAATTAGCTCTGCCAATTATTCTTTTTTCATCTAAAAAGCCCCAAAAACGGCTATCCTGAGAGTTACCCCTGTTATCTCCCATCATAAAGTAATGCCCATTTGGAATTATAAATGGACCGCAATACATTTTTTCATTGCACGGACTCCATTCGCTTTTTGAAATAACATAAGGTTCATTCAGCGCAACATCATTAATAAAAACTCTATATTGGTTTTTAATTTCATCATATTTTATTTCAAATTTATCATTAGGCATGCCAATAGCTCTTTTAATGTACGCTATGTCTTTACAAAAAATGCCAGATAGTCTAGAAAAAACTGAAATTACATCATTTTTCAAAACAACTTCTGGTGGATAAAAAACCAAAATATCTCCACGTTTAATTTCTTTTTTAGGAAAATCAAGTTTTTCAACAAAAACCCTATCTTTTTCAAGTATTGTAGGGCGCATTGAACCAGATGGGATCCAACGCAGTTCACCTAAAAAATATCTAATTAATATCACGCTCACTAAAACAAAAACAATAGTTCCAACTATTTCTTTTGTCATATCAACTTCTTTTTCGTTGCCGTTTTCATCTTTTGTTTCGTCAAAAAGAATTACTTTAAAGAAATATCCAACGCCTTTTTCTTTTGTTTTTTTGATAAATTCAACAAATGCGTCTTTTTTTGCAACTATAAAAATTTTGATATTTTTAATAATATTTTTAAAAATATCTTTTTCTCTGCAAAGCAAATAAAAAAACATTATCCAAACAAAAAAACTAACAATTAAAACACTCAAAAACTTAATAAAAGCACCAAACGGTTTATGATAATTATCATTTAAGGTTTTAACATTTAACAATTTAGACGATTTATAATTATCAAAAACATAGTCAGATATCTGATTAAAAAGCTCTTTTTTGCTGTTATCTGCCAGATATGGAAGTAAAATATATAGTGCATTTACTACTTTATTATTATCTTTATCGTAATAGTAAGATTTCTCATTTTGGATGTTATTTACAAGTGCATATTTAATATCTAAATCTGCTAATTTTTTTTCAATTTTTTCTTTATCGATTTTTTGATTTAAAGGAATTGAATATTCAAGAACAATACCTCTTTTTAAAAAATTATTTAATTCTTGATTGTTGATATTATATAAAAAACAAACAATCAAAAATATTGCACAAAATACTAATGTTTTATAATTTTTATTAAAAAAGTTTGCTATTCTATTCAAATTTAACCCCTTAAACTATAATTTGTTAATTCAATTAAACTATTTTTATAAATTGAACTTTCTATATTTAACAAATTGTCAATTGCTTCATTTTTTAAATTTTCAACTTCTTTTAATGATTTAGCGATAAATTCATCAAAATTAGCGTCAATATTGATATTTGCCACTTTATTTTCCATAAAAAAGTATATCACAGGCAAGGTGTAGTTGCCATTTTTAAAATCCGTTTTGTTATTTTTAAAGTTATCAATATCGTTTTTGATTTGAAAAGCAAGAGCATAATTTTTCATAAATTCAAACAGATTATTATCTTTTTTGCCCAAACTAAACAACGCCTCAAGCCCAGCCAAAAATAAATTTGCAGTTTTGTTGTATGTTTTTTTATAATATAAACCTAAATCTATATTTTTAGGATGTTGATTTTGTTCAATCTCTCCTTGAATTGTTTTTTTAATTCTTTTTGCAAATATTTTTGATATTTCAAGAGTTGTTTCACTAATTTTTTCTAAAGCTAAAGATAACAATAAATCGCCCTCTAAAACCGCTATTTTAGAACCAAATTTATCATAAAAAGTTGGAGTATTTCTTCTTGTTTTTTCTTCATCAATAATATCATCATGAACTAAAGAAGCGCTGTGGATTAATTCCGTCACAAGAGCAATTTTTTGTACAAGAGGGCTTTCAATCTTTAAAATTTTAGCAAACAAAAAAACCAGAATTGGGCGAAATCTTTTTGCTTTTTGAAACATAAATTTTTCTAAATCTTGCATTAAGAAGTTATTACAAGATGCAATAACTTCTTTTAATTCATTTTCAAATATTTCTAATTCATTTTTTATAGGGAATATTATTTTTTCCATTTTAAATTATAAATTTACCATTTTCATAAATTAATTTATCATCAGCGTAAATTTTTCCGCCATTTTTCATATTTTTTATCATATCCCAATGAAGTCCAGATTGATTTTTGCCGCCAGCTTCAGGATAACTTGCGCCAAGCGCTATATGAATTGAACCACCAATTTTTTCATCAAAAAGAATATTACCTGTGACATCTTGTATTCTATCATTTGTTCCGATTGCAACTTCGCCAACAAACCTTGAACCTTCATCCATTTCTAACATTTTACACAAGAAATCATTGCCAATTTCAGCGTGATATTTAACAGCTTTACCATCAACAAACTCTATATAAACCTCTTTAGATGTTGAACCATGGTAATTTTGAGGAAAATCAAAATATATCGTACCAGACGCACTATCTTCAACTGGTGAAGTGAAAATTTCACCATCAGGAAAATTCATATTCCCAGAACACGGAACCCAAGTTCTTCCTTTTGTTGAAAAAGTAATATCTGTTTTATCTCCTACAATTCTAATTTTAGAAGTTTTATTTAAGATATCCGCTAATCTTTTTTGCTCGTTATCAATTTCAATCCATTTTCGAGATGGATTTTCTAGATCTAAATAACAAGAATTAATCAAAAATTCGCTATATTCTTCTAAACTCATTGAAGCTTCTTGTGCTAGTGCGTTTGTTGGATAGTTTGCAATAACCCAACGCATATCACCACTTGCAGAGCGTTCTAGTCTTTTTGCTAATATTGGATGAGTTGCACGAGAATGTTTTGCAAGTTTATCATTATCAGCATTAGCTAAATTTTTAATGTTGCTTGGAGCACCAATAAATATCATTACATCAGCTTTCTCAACTTCAAGCTTTGACATCTCATCAATATATTCAAGTTGCTCATCTGTTGCATATTTAATAAATGTTTCTGCTATTTCATCCATTGACGTTCTAACAATAGGATGAGCTCCATTTTGAAGACACAACTTAAAAATTTCTTTAACCAATGGCTGAGCCTCATAGCCTCTAGCGTAAATTATTACTAAATCACCTTTAGCAACTTTGGTTGAATAATTAACTAAAACATCAGCATATTTGTTGATTATTGGATTATACATTTTCATCCTTTATTATTCTTCGTCTTGACCAAATGTAGTTTTGTGTCTTTTTAGAGAACAACCTCTTTTTGAACTTTTTACAAATTCAACAAGATTATCTACATATTTATTGCCTTTAAATTCAGCTTCAATTAACTCTAACGCTTGAGTTGTATTATATTCGTCACTTTTTAATAAACGAATTGCCTTATGAAGCGCATCACGTGATTCTTTATCAACATCTTTTCTTCTTAAACCAATAGCGTTTGTCCCCATTGGAATAGCAGGAATTCCCTCTGCTTTGCAATATGGAATAATGTCAAGTCTAGCTGCTGAAGCTCCTGAAACAATTGCCATATCACCAATTCTAAGATTTTGATGAAATACGCTTTGACCACCTAAAAATACACCAAAACCAACATGGCAGTGTCCGCCTAATGTTGCAGCATTAGCCATAATGACGTTATCACCAAGCACGCAATTATGAGCAACGTGAGTATAAGCCATCAACAGGCAATTATTACCAATAATTGTATTAGAGCCCTCACCAGATGCACGGTTAATTGTTGAAAATTCCCTAATCCAACAGTTTTCACCAATAATTACACCTGTTTTTTCATTTTTATAACCTAAATCCTGAGGTTCACCACCAATTGAAGCAAAAGGAGAAATGCGAGTATTTTTGCCAATATGGGCAAATTGAATATTAGCGTTTTCGCCAATTTTACAACCCTCTTCTATAATTGTATTTTCACCAATTATAGTATAAGCTCCAATTTCAACATTTTCAGCTATTTTAGCACTTTCGTGAATCACAACGCTTGGATGAATTTTATTTGCCATTTTATTTTTTCCTTAATTCCTATTTGAGAGCAACTGTTAAAGTTGCTTCTAAGCATAATTTTCCATCTACAAATGAACGACCAAAGCACTTTGCGATAGGACCTTTCATTTTAATAATTTCTGTTTCCATTTCCAATTTGTCACCTGGGCGAACAATGTTTTTAAATTTAGCTCCATCAACCCCTGCAAAAAGAGTTAACTTACCTTTATATTGTTCCATTAACATCAAAATTGGAGCAGATGTTTGAGCTAATGCTTCAATTTGCAATACTCCTGGCATAATTGGATTTTCAGGGAAATGCCCATGAAAAAATGGTTCATTAAACGAAACATTTTTATATCCTTTTGAATATTGTCCTGGAACACACTCAGTAATTCTATCAACCAATAAAAATGGGTATCTATGTGGTAACATCTCTAGAATTTGAGCATAATCCAGAGAAACTGGTGCGATTATCGAATCCATTTTATATCTCCTCTTTTATTTTAATTTTTATCTAGTGTTTGCTTTAATTTCTTTGCTAGTTCAACATGGTACTGGTGCCCTGCTTCAATAGCTATAATTTTAGCATTCATTTTAAGTGGGTTATATCCTGTTAAATACAAGTCACCAATGATATCTAAAATCTTATGTTTAGCAGGTTCATATTGACTTCTCAATTCTGTTGTATAACCATTATCAGTTAAACCAACAGTATTTTCTATAGTTACACCTTTTGAATATCCTGCTGCTTGAAATTTTTCTAGGTCTTTTAAATAGCCAAAAGTTCTTGCTTCTATAATTTCATCTAAATTATCATTTAATTTAACCCACCTGTTGTTTAAATCAGGGTGATTAAAATTAACAGCATAAGTTATTGTTGTAGGGTTTTCATCGGGCATTAATGTAATTGAAGAATGATTTTTGTTAAATGTTACAACTTCATTTAATGCTTTTGTTGCTTCTGAAACACCCTCAAAACCAACTTTGTTAAATTCTTCAACCCAAACACGAGCCGAACCATCAAAAATTGGCATTTCAAACCCAGCCGATTCAAAATAAACATCTAATGCGTCAATTTCACATATTGCACAAGTAGCCATAAAATGTTCAACTAGAGCAATTTTATGCTTAGCACCTGCCATAACATCAGCCAAAATTACACAATGTTCTGTTGAAACTACATTATTTACAGTTGCCTCAACCACACCATCACCAATAAAAAAACGAATTCCTTTTTTATCAGATGGTTTTATAGTAAGTTCCACCGGAGCAGCAAACATTAAGCCTGCTCCTGATAATTTAAAACTAGATTTTACCGTCTTCATTTAAAAATTTCTCATAATCTTCTAATAAATGTTGATATTTTTTGTATTTTTGAACCATAACTTCTGCTTCATCAAGATATTTTAATCTCTTAATGAAATCTTTTCTAAGAACCGCAGGAGCACCCATTACAACTGATTTTCTTGGGAATGATTTAGTAACACCAGCTTGTGCTAAAATAATTGAATCATCGCCAATTTCAATATGGTCTTTTAAGCCAGCTTGACCAGCAATTACTACTCTATCACCAATCACACAAGAACCAGCGATACCAACTTGAGATACAATTGTACAAGCTTTGCCAATTCTGCAGTTATGACCAATCATAACAAGATTATCAATTTTTGTTTGAGAACCAATTACAGTATTTTCAACAGTTCCCCTATCAACACAAGTATTAGCGCCAATTTCAACATCATCACCAATTTCAACAGAACCAAGTGATGGAATTTTAAACACTTTTACTTCAGTATTAACTTCTTTAATAGCGCCCTCAGCTCGAGCTTGCTCAATATTATTTGGAGCTTCTGTTACAAAAGAAAAACCATCAGCACCAAGGCTAACTCCATGGTGAAAAATACAACGAGAGCCGACTTTAACAAAATCGCCAATATTTACGCCTGGGTGGAATAAACAATCAGAACCAATAACTGCTTCTTTTCCAACATAAACATTTGGCATTAGCGCAGTATTGTCACCAATTACAGCATTTCTTCCAACAAAAACATTAGCACCAATTGAAACATTTTGACCTAATTTTGCAGATGGATCAATAACTGCTGTTGGGTGAATATTTCTTGGAGTATCAGGGGCAATGTAAAATACATTTAACAATTTCATAAATGCCAATCTTGGACGCTCAACTTCGATTGTTGAAATACCATCTAAATTAACACCTAATGGTACCAATACAGCTTTAGCCTTAGATTGGGCAATATTTTCAATTTCTTCTTCATTCATTGCAAGCGCAAGCGTATTTTCATCAGCTAATTTTGGAGGTGCAACTTTATCAATAGTTACATCTTGTGCTTTTGTTAAAATACCGCCTACTATTTGAGCCAATTCTTCAAGGCTAAATTTTCTTTCACCCATACGACACTCCCTTAATATATCTAGTCTAAGTAAATCTATTTTATAACAATTCAAAAAAAATTGCTAATTTCTTAACAAATATTTTATTTTTGTTCAATCTTTTTAATAACATTTGTTGTAGATTTACCCTCAACTAAATTAATAAATTCTACCTTGCCCCCATTTTTTAAAACAGTTTCTGCTTCAGGCAACGTTTCAATGGTATAATCAGCTCCTTTTGTATAAATATTTGGTTTTATTTCATCTAACAATTCAACAGGTGAGTCCTGCTCAAAAATCACAACATAATCAACAAAGCCCAATTCAGATAATAATTCTGCTCTATCAAATTCATTATTTATCGGGCGAGTTTCTCCTTTTAATCTTTTAACACTGCTATCTGAATTTAATCCGATAACTAAAATATCACCGCATTTTGCCGATTCTTTTAAATATCGAACATGTCCAATATGCAAGATGTCAAAACAGCCATTTGTAAAAACTACTTTTTTATTTTGTTTTTTTAAATCTTCAACAATTTCAACTATTTCTATTCTATTAACAACTTGACCCATTTTATCCTCTTTCTTGCCTAAAAAGCCGCCTTTTAGGCGGCTTAATTTTATTTTTTCTTTTCTTGTTTTTGTTGTTTAGGACCAGGCATTGCTTTTTCTAATTGTTTTTGAATATTAGCAGGGTCTAGACTTTTATCAACAAATTCAATTGTTGCTTTATTTTTTAAGCCAACAATCAATTCTCTTGTAGTGTCAATTTTTTGTCTTTTTTCAAGGAATTGTTTGATATCTGCTTTTACTTTAGAGAAACTTTGAGTTTCTTTAGCAGCTTTATCTCTAACATAAATAATATGAGTTCCGAATTGAGATTTAACTAATGGGCTAACTGTTCCAACTTTTTGAGAAAATGCAGCATCACCAAATTCTTTAACAACTTGTTCTCTTGTAATAAAGCCTAAATCTCCGCCATTTTGAGCAGAACCTTTATCTTGTGAATATTCTTTAGCTAACTGAGCAAAGTTTTTAGGATTTTTGCTTGCTTTTTTTTGAACTTCTTGTGCTAAAGCCAAGTTTTTATCTAATTGTTCTTTTGCTTTTTTCTCAATAGCTTCTGTAGTTAAATTTGCGTTTTTATCAGCATCAGCGATTGATTTTTTAATTGCTTCAATATTAGTTTCAAAAAGAATATGCGAAGCTTGAACTCTTTCAGGTAAAGTAAATTCTGCTTTATTTTCCTTATAAAATTTTTCAGCATCTGCATCTGTTATTTTAACATTAGCCAAAGAAGCAACAAGCTTATCCATTTTTACTTCTTTTGCCATATCAGAATTTAATTTTTCTTCCGAAATATCATTTTCTTTTAAAATTTTATTAAATAATTCTTCAGAACCAATTTGCTTAACTAAAAACTCTTTTTTAGCTTTGATTTCTTCTTCACTTGCAGTTAGTTTTCTTTTTTCAAATTCTTGGGCAAGTAATTCTCTAACTACAACATCATTAACATATCTATTTTTAAGAGCTAAAACAGCATAGCTATTATTTTTTTGCAATTCTTTAGGAGCATTTTTTAGTTCTGCATTTTTTATTCTATTGAAATCTTCACTAAATTCAGCTTTAGTAATTCCCTTGTCATTAACTTTGATTACAACATCGCTGTCTTTTGTGCAACCGCAGAACAAAGCCGTACAACATAAAAGCGTTAATGCTAATTTTGTAAACTTCATTATTTCCTCCTTTATTGTTAAAAATTAAATCTCAACCTTAAAATTTAAAATTACCTCAGAAATATAATAAAACAAATCCGCCAATTTGTTAAATATTTCATCAAAATCATCTTCATTTTTGTTCACAAGAAGAATGCCTTTTGTTTTGGCTAAGTTTTTAGGCGGAGTTGAATAAGTTATATTTTTAGTATATTTGGGTTCAATCTTTGATTTTAATATTATCCATTCTTGTGCACTAAATGGCGTATAAATTCTTATTTGATTACCCGCTTGACGAACAAGAGAAATATTTGCATTCATTGCTAAAATTCTAAGCTTAATTAATTTAATCAAATTTTCAACACAAGCTGGAATTTTTGAAAATCTATCTTTTAAATTTAGCTCCATATTTTCAAGCTCAGATATACTTGAAACATCTGAAAGTCTTTTATATTCCAATATTTTTTGTTCATACGTTTGAGCCCATTCATCAGGTATATAAGCATCAGCATTTATATCAATAATTGCAGGTTCTTTCTTTTTGATTGAAACTTGTTCATAAGGGTTTTTATTTTGCTTCATTTTAATATCTTCAATACATTCTGATAATAAATTGCAATATGTATCAAACCCAACAGACACCATTTGCCCGTGTTGAGAAGTTCCTAAAATATTTCCAACGCCCCTAATTTCAATATCACGAAGAGCAATTTGATATCCGCTTCCAAGTCTTGAAAAATCTTTAATTGATTCTAATCTTTTTCTTGCTTGTTCATTTAACTCTTTTGTTTTTTTATAAAAACAAAAGCAATATGCTTGTCTATCGCATCTTCCAACACGTCCTCTTAATTGATAAAGTTGAGCAAGACCAAAATTATCAGCGTCATGAATAATCATAGTATTGGCATTTGGAATATCTAAACCAGATTCAATTATTGTAGTTGATAATAAAATATCATATTTTTTAGCAGCAAAATCACAAATTACTTCTTCTAATTGTTTTTCTTGCATTTGCCCGTGTGCTATTGCAATTCTTGCGTTTGGAACAATTTCTTGTAATTTTTCTTTAAATTTATTAATTGTTTCAACTCGATTATAAAGATAATAGACTTGTCCATCCCTTTGAAGTTCTTGATTTATTGCATTTTTAACATAAGTTTCACTAAACTCCCCAACATAAGTTTTAATAGGAAGCCTGTTTTTAGGAGGAGTATTTATGACAGATAAATCTTTAATTCCTGACAATGCCATATTTAGCGTTCTTGGAATTGGAGTGGCACTCAA
Source organism: Cyanobacteria bacterium SIG27 (assembly GCA_015152565.1). Lineage (GTDB taxonomy): Bacteria > Cyanobacteriota > Vampirovibrionia > Gastranaerophilales > Gastranaerophilaceae > RUG14156. The sequence continues at coordinate 36,143 of SUTT01000012.1, read as the reverse complement.
AGATAAAACATCAATATTTTCTTTGAATTTTTTCAATTTTTCTTTATGTCGAACGCCAAACTTATGCTCTTCATCAATAACTAAAAGCCCTAATTTTTTAAATTCAATATCATCTGATAAAAGCCTATGAGTAGCAATTACAACATCAACTTTCCCTTCGTTAATTTCTTCAATAGTTTTTTTCTGCTCTTTTTTAGAACAAAATCTATTTAAAACTGCAACATTTACATCAAACGGCTCAAATCGCTGTTTTATGGTTTCAAAATGTTGCATAGTTAATATTGTAGTTGGAGCAATTAGTGCGGTTTGATAACCCGACATAACCGCTTTAAACATAGCTCTTAGCGCAATTTCTGTTTTTCCAAAACCAACATCAGCACAAATCAACCTATCCATTGGTTTTGAATTTTCCATATCTTTTTTGGTTTCAATTATAGCTTTCATCTGGTCTGGAGTTTCAGTAAATTCAAAATTTTCTTCCATCTCGTATTGCCAAGTAGAATCAAGCTCAAATTCAATACCTTTTGCCATTTTTCTTTTAGCATATAAATCTAATAAATCATAAGCAATTGTTTCAACTTCTTTTTTAGCTTTAGCCTTTGTTGTTTCCCAAGCAGTTCCACCCATTTTGGATAATTTTGGTTTAGCGGCTCCTGAACCACGATATCTACACAAAAGATTAATTTGTTCAGCTGGCATAAAAAGCTTATCAGTTCCTTGGAACTGAATTTCAAGGTAATCTTTTTGATTATCATCAATTACTTGTTTTGTTATTCCGTTATAAATCCCAATCCCATGGACGCTATGAACAACATATTCGCCAATTTTAATATCGTTAATCGAATCGATAAAATCTTGGGTTTGCTTATTGGAATAGTGTTTTTTAGTTGTTATATCTCTATTATGACGAGAAAAAAGCTCTTTATCAGATAAAATTAAAATCTTTTCGTTTGATATTTTTTCATCATCTGATATTACACCACCGGTTGATATATCGGGATAATAAAAAATATCATCAGAAAAAATTTCCAATTCATCAAATACTTCTTTTAAGCGATTTGGGAAATTAGTGCAAATTAAAATTTTATAATTTTCATTTAAATATTTTTTTATAAATTTACCAATTTTTTCAATATCACAAGAAAACACTGGAGGCAGCGATAAATCAAATTCAATTATTTTATCGTAATCATCTTCTAAAAAATTATCCAAACCAATTGATTTAAATTTTTTAGTTTGAGCTAAAAATTCGTCAGTTTTTACATGGTTTAATTTTTCTAAAGGAAGCTTTAAATTGCTTTTTATTGCTTCATCATATTCTTGAATATATTTTTCATCAATGTTTTGATATTTTGAAATTATTTGACTTGTTTCTTTGAAAATTAAAATATAATCACTGAAAAAATCTAAAGCAGAATTAGTTTTTTCTTCGATATAATTTATATAATATTCAATCCCCTCAAAATAACCTCGCTCTTGAATTTTTTCCATTAATTCGTTTTTAATTTGAGTTGTGAAATCGTCATTATTTTTTATTTTTTTAATTTTTTCAATAAATTGAGCTTTATTTTTATCATTTAAAATAAACTTGTAAAGCGGTAAAATCCGAGCATTTTCAACCTTTTTAAAACTTTTTTGAGTATTAGGATTAAAATATCTGATATCTTCAATTGTATCTGCAAAAAATTCAATTCTAATTGGATTATAATCAAGCCCATGGATATCTAAAATATCACCCCTGAGGGCAAATTCACCAATATCTACAACATTTGTTGTTCTTTTATATCCTAACTCAACTAATTTTTTTGTAATTTCAGTATAATCAACCGTATCATTTTTTTTAAATTCGATTATATTATTTTTATAAAAATCAATTGTTCCAAATTTTTCACTTAATGCTTTAATAGGCGCAAAAATAACATTTGGCTGATTTAAAAATATGTTAATTTGTTCTTGATAAATATAATAATTTTTTTCTAATTCACTATAAAGTCCAATTTCTTGATTAGGTAAAACCTCGCTTTTAATGTTTAAAAGCGTTTCTAGGTCTTTTTGTGCTTTTAGCGCAGTTTGTTCATCAATTGTAATATAGAGAATTTTTTTCCCTAAAGAAGCAATTGATTTAATTAAAAACAAATCAAAAGGAGATAAAAGCCCCGACAAAACAAGTCTTAATTTAGAATTAGACTTAATAAAACCATCTACAAAATTTAGTTTTATAAAATCTTTATCCATTTATTGCTTGTTATCGTCTTTCATTCCTATATTTTTAAGTCTTCGCTCGATATCTCTCCACCAGCTTAGTTTTTCTTTAAAAAGATATCTATAGCCTTTAAAATCTCCGCTTGAAATTTGATCATGTTGATTAATACAAAACGCTTCAAAGCTTTTACTTAAATTTGCACAAAATTCTTTTCTGTTCTCATTAAATTCATAGAACGTTTGAACCTGTCCAATTTCAATAATGACTTCTGGTTTATCTTGCCTTAAAAAACTATAATCAACACTAATTGGGGCAATGTTAATGCCGCCATATTGTTTTATAGCGTTTTCAATTAAATACGCAATTCCCGTTTGGAATTTTTTATTTTTATTTCTTGGAGGTCTGATTATTCCCTCTGCAAAAAGCCAAAAGTAAATATCGCCACTGCTCAATGTAGTTGCTGCATATTTAAGTGATTTCATAGCGTCTTGCGCTGTTTTTTTATTAATTGGGAAACAACCAATATATTGGAATAGAGGAAATCTGTTCATTTCTTCAATCATAAGACGCAATCTACCTTTAAAGACATGTCTTACCATGGTGTAGCCTATAATTCCATCCCACCAATTACTATGATTAACATAAAAAATCGTCGCTTTTGACTTATCTCGAGCTTCCAGATTTTCAACACCTTTATACATCAAAGAATGAAATCTGGCTTTTACCATTTTTCCAAAAACATATTTTGCAATAACATGCCAGAAAGGCACGTCTTTTGCTGTTCTGAACTTTTCTTTTCTGTTTCTTAAAACAGTCGGAGGTGTTTCACAATACAAATGTTTTGGAGTTTCAATTGTTTTCATATCGCTATTTCTCCTCTAAAATTCTGTTCAATTGACAATGCGCCCTAAAGGCTGTTAACTCTTTTTCAATTCTTCTTGTATAGTTGGAAAGATTTAATTTTTTAGCAGAATCAATCGCCCTACCATACATTTTAATCGTATTTTGAGCATGTTCAACTTTTTTTGAATCCACTTGATCAATCAATCTTTCATTTGAAATATTTGCTTTTAGCTCATTTAGCCTTACTTGAAGATATAAAAGCTCTTGAGCTTGTGCGGTTTGAAGCGCTAAATCGCAATACATTTGCGCATTTTCCTTGTTTCCAAGTTTAAGGTAAGTTTTGGCCAACAACTCTTGAAACAATATTTTAAAGAAATAATTATTATTATGAGCATTTTCGCATATTTTAACCGCTTTTTCACATATTTCAATGCAATACATATCAGCTTTATTAGCGCTTGTTGCACTAGCTGAAATATACCAAGCCAAAAGTGCACCCAAAGCAAGCTTTTTGCTAGAAAAATATTGCATTTGAGCGGTTGCAATTTCAATTGCTTTTACATAAGATTTTTCTTCAAGCATAACGTAAGCAAGCAATGTTTTTAAGAAATTTTTAGCCACTTCATCATTGCAATTGTTTGCATAAGTTGTTGCCTCAAATAAATCTTCTTTTACGCTAATCAGCTCACCTCTTAAAATTTTATTAATTAGATTGATAATATTCCAATCACAAATTAAATTTGGATTATCAATAACATAAGAATAATCTTTAACTATTTCTTGCAAAATCGTATCAGACTCATCAAAAAAGCCTCTTGAAGTGCTTGCCATGGCGTCTGCAAAAGCAAGCTTAACTCGAAGCATATCTATTCTTGTTCCTCTTTCTTTTTGAAGAACTTTATCGATTTCTGATATCAATTCAAAAGCAGTTGAAGAGCCTTGTTGGGCGTAACTTTGAGCTAAAATAATATTTGCTTCAATCCAAGAATAGAAAATTTCACTTTGGCTAATCCATTTGTGTTTTGAAAAGAAATTCAAATGTTTTTCTAAAACCGGAGTAATTTCAGTATTAACCAAACTTGAAATTTCTTGCCAAGAGCCAAGCTGCAACAATGCTTCTAATTTTCTTGTTTTAATTAAAGCGATTTGAAGCTCAATTGTTGATTTTCTATCTGTTTTATCATGTTTATTGAAGAATTTTAAAACATTATCCACAACTTCAACAACAGCATTGTAATCTTGAGTTAAATATGAACTTTTAGCCAAATATCCGGTTAATTCAATGATTTTATTAATTTCGTGGTTTTTTTGCGCTGCAGCAATTGCGACTGATAAATATTCTTTTGCTTCAGATGGATTTTTATCGTAAATTAACTTACCAAGACGCTCACAAATATTGTTTTTAGTATATTCAAAATTATCCAATTTAACATTTTCAAGCAAAATTAAACTTTGCTTTTGCGCCATTGTATAGATATTTACATCACCAATATAGCTTGCATATTGAAGATTTTTAGTCCATAAGCTAAAAGCTAAATCTTTATTTCCGATAACTTGTGCTAAAATTGGGCAAATTAAAGGAGTTGAAATTGTTTTATCGTTTAACTCTAATAATAATTTCTTAGCATCTTCCTTAATTAAATCTTCTTCTTTTGCCTTAATGTAGCAATATGACCAAGTTAGAGAATTTTTAAAGCCATAAATATCATCAACTTTACGCTTCAAATATCCTTTTTTCTCTAACAGGTTAACGATTTCAAAAAACTCATTTTCTGTTAATTGAAAAACACCTGACAATAAACGATAATCAAGTCTATCACCAAGAAGCGAAGCAACATTTAAGAAAATATATTCTTTTTCATTATTTTCCCTTAAAAAATCTAATCTTTTGCAGAAAACTTTTTCTAAAGTTGCGGGAATTTCAACATCAGCAAATTCTTTATTAAATATAACTTCCCCATCTTTTACAAGCAAAATTCTTCTTTCAAAGAAATATTGAAGAATTTGTTCAATATAAGCAATATTTCCCTGAGCATTATATGCAACATGAGATAAGATATCATTTGGAATTTGACATTCTTGACCAAGAACTTTTTTAATGAAAATTTTACTTTCAGAAGAATTTAAACTACGAAGTGAAATATTTAAGCAATTGTTATTATTTAACTTATCAGTTTGGAAATACATTGAAATTGAATGCTGGTTTTTATATCCAAGAACCAATTTTGCATCTCTTTCAAAGTAATTTTCTGTAACTAAAAATTTCAAAAATCCATAAGAAGATTCATCGATTAAATCAAAATCATCAATAATGAAGATTAAATTTTTCTTTTGTTTGATATAATCAAAAACATCTTTTAAATATCGATAAGTAATTTCTTTATTAATTAAAATATTTTCGTAGTAATCTTTTTTAATTGGATATATAAGATTAGCTAATGTTTCTAAGTGGTCTTTATCGATTTTATCAAGTTGCAATCTATCTAAAACCTTCTTTTCAAAACCGTTGATATTAAAATCTTCCCTTAAAACAGCAGGACAATTAAACAATGTTGAAAAGAAATTCTGAATAAGCCCATAAGGACTAACTTGAGTTAATGCGCTACATTGAGCGTGAAAAACAATAGTGTTAGCTGGTTTTTTAACATAAAGTTTATTGTATAAATCGCTCAACAAGTGAGTTTTTCCCGCCCCTCTTTGAGCATTCAAAGAAATTGCCCTAATTGAACTTGCATTATCAGACAAGCTTTCAAGCATCATTTCTAAAGCTTTATCATATTTAACATCTTTTGCCTGCTCAAAAACAGGTCTTTGTTCAAGAAATATGAGCTTGTATGAATCAGATGTTATTTTAATTAAAGATAATTCAGAACTAAGCTTAGAATAAGCTCCACTTGAAACAATAACATCTTTATCGCAACCATGTTTAAGTTGAATTATTTCACTGCTTTTTCTAACTTCTTGCGCTGTTGAAATTGCAAATTTATAAGATAAGCCACTATCGAGTTTCTTTTCTAAAATTTGGTTAAATTTAGAAAACTCTTGCTCAAAAAGACCAATCTTGTCAAGAATTTTCATTTGCTTGTTGTAATTCAAGCTAAACATTGCAACGTGAGAATTAATAAATTCACAATTAACCCCAAAAGCAATTTTAATCGTAGTTTTGATGTTTTGAATTACTTCATGTTCAAATTCTTTTTTATTGTATTTTTCAAGGAATTTATCAAGATTGATAAAATCTATATAAAATAAAAACGGTTTATTTTCTTCTTGCTCTTTATTTTTATCTTTTTCAAGAAAAGAAACATCCCCAATAGTAGCGTTCGTACTTATTTCTTGGGTAATATTTATAACTTTTTTCTTTTCTTGAGGTTCTTGTTGAACTTTATTTTCTAAAAACTTAACTTTTTTTTCTTCTTGTATTTTTGATTTTTCAAACTTATAGCTACATTTTCTACACGCAGTAGCTGTTGGAATATTTGCACAATTACACTCTGGGCAAAATTTAACAAAAACATTGCCACATTTTTTGCAGCTCACAGAACCAAGGCGGGTTGGGGAGCCACATTTGGAGCATTTGAAGATTAATTTTAATTTACATGTTGGACAAACCGTGTCATTTTTAGACACCTTAGTCTTACACTTTGGACAAATCAAAACTTAATATCCCAGTTTGTTGTAACACTTAATTGAATTATAATATAAATCCTATATTTTTGACACTTAATGTAAACTTTGTAAATTTTTTGTTTCTTTTTAATTTATTGATGTAAAATTTAATTATGAAACTGGGAGTAAACATAGACCACATAGCAACTTTAAGAAACGCAAGAGGTGGAATAGAGCCAAATTTAATTGAAGCAGCTAAAATCGCATTAAAAGAAGATATTTTAGCACTAACCATGCATTTAAGAGAAGATAGACGCCACATTAAAGACAACGATTTATATGAAGTCAAAAAACTTGGTGCAAAAATCAACCTTGAAATGGCTGCAACAAAAGAAATTCAACAAATTGCACTAGATTTACTACCCTATAGCGTTTGCATCGTTCCTGAACGTCGCCAAGAAGTGACTACAGAGGGCGGTTTGGATGTATTTGGTCAAAAAGAATATTTAAAAGAATTCATCAAACCGCTTAAAGAAGCTGGAATTTTAGTTAGTATGTTTATTGATGCCGATTTTAAACAAGTAGAAGCTTCAAATTATATTGGTGCTGACTATATCGAACTGCACACGGGATGTTTTTCAAATGCTTTTGAAAAAGGCGATTTTAAAATTGAATTAGAAAAATTAAAATCCGCTTCAAAACTAGCTCAAAATTTAGGTTTAAAAGTTAATGCAGGTCATGGTTTAAATTATGAAAATGTTTATTTAATGAAAGAAATCGACGGACTATCAGAACTAAACATTGGTCATAGTATTATTTCAAAATCAATCTTTGTCGGGCTTGAAAATGCCATTAAGCAAATGCTTGAATTAATAAAATAATCAATTTTTAAAATAACCGTAATCTCTTCTTGCAATTTCTTTTAATTGTCTATAGGCTTCATCTTCACCCTTAGGACAAGTTATATAGCTAATTTTTCTAGTATCTTTATAAAATTGAATATTACAAATTGTTCCATCAAGGAAATATTTTTTAATAATTAACTCTCTACAATTGCCTATTTTATAAGCGTTTAATAATTCCTTATAGTTTGGTGTGGTTTTAACCAAAGTATTATACGAAGAAACAACATCTACTCCATATTTATTTTTATATGTGCATTCATACATTTTTGCACTAACATTTTGAGCAAAGAAAACAAATGCTATTAAAAATAATAGTATCGAATTTTTTCTCATAACAATCCTTAAAAAACTTAAGTTATATATACCACAATAGTAGCAAATTTTAACAAAGTCGCTATTATTCAGCCTTTTCTAAAGAAAAGTTTTTGTTTCTAGAATACAGCCAAACAAGGCTCAAAATAGAAACATAAAATAATAGTTCAAACCCTTCTTCAAAAATAAAATTATTATTTGTAAATTCTTCTGCAATTGCACCCATAAACGTTGCAACTGCTGCAAAAACAATATTCCAAAATGGAATTTTAATGTTTTTTAAAGTATTCCATAATTCAACATATATCTTCTTTTTAAGAAAAATTAAACCAACAACAGCAATCCAAGTTCCATAAACACCATGGACAACTTTTCCAAGCCAAGGCCAAGGTAAATCTCTCCAAGAGTAATATTTATGATATTCGCCTGGAATTGGGAAAAACAATGTTCTTCCGCAGTTTACTTCTCTTATGATTAACAAAGTCAAAGCTAAAGCGCAAAATCTGAAAAATTTAACATTCGTTTTTGCGGCTAAACACAAGCCAAAAATAACAAACAAAGTTGTCATTTGAATATTTTCTAATAAACCATTTTCAAAACCATATTTTTGAGGCATATACATTAACATTGGAATAATTGATAGCGCAGTCAATAAAACAAACCAAGTAACCCTATAAAATCTAAAATCAATATGATTTTTAATAAATTCCAAACATTTTTTAAACATAAACACCTCTTAATTCCAAACTTGAAAAAATTATAACACAAATTAAGCAATATTTTATTTTTATATGTTTTATATAAGCAAATAAATTAAAGGGTAAAATAATGAATATTAATAAAATCAATTTTTCTATCTCAAACAAAGCACAAAATGTCAAAAAACAAAATATTTCCCTTAAACCAATGCAATTTGATAGCGTTTCTTTTAAAGGAAATAAAGCCGCACAATATGGTAGCGACGCTATTTTGGAAGCTTTGAGAAAATGCAGCGAATTAATTTCTCAAGGAAAAAGCGATTTTGTAGTTGATGCATTTTCATTAGTTCAAGCCGGAAAAATTAACGAAGCAATTGCAAAATTGAATTCTATGACTCTTCCAAATGGTTCAATTACAACAGTTGATAATGGCGTTAAAATTTTAGCCAAAAATTGGGATGGAAGTGCTGTTGAGCATATTTTTGAAAATGTTGACGGTTTTAAAAATCTTGGTTTAATTAAAAAAGTTGATGACATTCAAAAAGCTCAAATTTTTGATAAAGCATTTAGTTCTCAACCCAAAACAACAATTGGTATGGTTGGTTGGACAAATATTAAACCAGAAAACATACAAGGCGGAAGTTCGCTATCTAAAGCAGAATTAACAAAAAAATATGAAGAAGCAATTGAAGAATTTTATGGTCCAATTCAAAAATATTTTAAAGAAGGTATAGGTCTAAGCCAAGATGACATCGCACTTGTTTCAAGCGTTAGCTATAGTGGCGTTGATAAAGCAGTTATGGATTTAGGACAGAAAAACGGAATTAACACTCTAACTGTTACTCCTTTTGATTATTCAATTTATGGAAGAAATCAACATCCTTTTCCAACAATAATCACAGATACAATTCCGCAATACGTTGATGTTTACGGTAAATTATCAGATAACATCATTGTAACCGGTGGAAGAGATCACGCATTTAAATTTGACGCTGGTGGAAAATGGCTAAGACAAAACGAAGGAAGATTAATTCCTGTTGATGTTTTAAAAGATTACAAAGGTATTATTGTTCCACCAACAATAAATGGTAAAATTGAAAACGCAGCAGCCCTTGCTTATGATACTTTTTCAAACCCGCTACCAAGTGGCTTAATTGAAGAATTTAAAAATTTGCCATCAGATAGCCTAAAACAAGATTTAACTCATCCTGCCCAAAAAGCGCTAGCAAGCTCAATTTGGCAAGATTTAACAAAAAATGGTTTTAAGGGATAATCTATTTACCATAAAGCCATTCAAATAAATCTGCTCTTCCGTTGCCATCTTTATCTTTAGTTAAAGCGACATTATCAACAAGTCCATGATCAACGCTTCTATAGTCAAAATATTGATCACCATCTTGTTCATTCAGTGCATCAATAGCTCTTTCTTTTAAAAGTTTATGAGAGTCAGCATCTTCATAAATTGTAACTGGAATTTTATAATCATTATATTTCTTTGCAGGATAACCAGTTAATGCTGCAGCTTTTTTAAGTTGATATTTTCCTGAACCATTAAATGTTTCACTGTTTGCCATAAATAGCGCACCAGAACCACCAAAACTGTGTCCAACCAAAGCAATATTATCTTCATCAATATTATGAGTTTTTGCAAAGTTTGAAATTACTTCTTCAATCGCTCGAGCAGAATCCTCGCTTTGCCAAGTTCCACTGGTTAAATTAGGACAAAGAACATATCCGTTAAAATCTTCTTGTTTATAATTACTGAAAATTTCACCAAAAACTCTTTGCTCCATCAAGTCTAAGCCACCTTGTTCATGACCAGTTCCATGAAGATAAATTAAAAGCGGCATTTTCTTATTTGGGTCAATCTCATTTGGCGAAATTACCCCATATTTTAATTTTGTTTGTCCAACTACTTCATCCCAATTATATCCACCCACTTCTTTAAATATATCTGCGGTCGGACTGTAGCTATATTTATCTTGAATATCTTTTGATTTTGAAGCATTTAGATATTTTTCTATGTTACTTAATTTATCTTTTTCTGTTTTTAAATTATCTTGTGCAGTTTTTAGCGAAGTATCGGCATTAGCTCTTGCTTGATTATAAGCATTTAGAGCATTTTTTGTTTGCTCATTAGCATTTGCTAAAATTTCTTCATCAATTGAAGCTTTTTCAAGATTTAAAGTGTTTAATTTTTCAGCGTTTTGATCAAGCTCTTGTTGTTTTTGAGCTTTTTGTTGTTCCAATTGCGCTTTTTTCTCGCTAACTTCTTTTTGCTTCGTTTGCAATTGAGTTAATTGTTCATTAACAACTTGTTTTTTTTCCGACACTTCTTGTTGTGCTTCGCTATCATCACTTGGCACATTAGAAAAAGACGATACAGAAGCATTAAGCGCCGAGATACTGCTTTCAATTGAAGAAAGCTCACTATCACATGCAGAAATTTCAACATCGATATCATTTATTTCTGTTTTTAATTGCGAAATAGTAGAATCGGTTTTTGTAATTTCATCCAAATTAGTATTTCTTTTATTTAACAATTCAGGCGAAATATTTTCATCCACATTTATTGCGCTATCATATTCTTCTTTAGCTTTTAAAACATTTTCGTTATTTTGAGCAATGACATTATTAACATTTTGAGCGTGATTATCTACATTTACCTTTTGTTTATCGTATTCATCATTTAATTGTTGAGTAGTCATTTGATCAAGAGTTTTTGGGTCATCTTGTGTGGTTGTTTGAGTATTAGAAACATTATTTCCTCCACCGCTATTTCCACCACCGCTATATCCACCACCAGAGTTTCCACCAGATGATTGCACAGCAGGTTGCACTGTTTCTTCTTCAGCTTCTTCAATTTCTTCTTTTTCTTCTAATTCAATATCATTAACGTTATACTCGCCATCTTCAACTTTTTTATAACCGTCCGCAATTTCATCAAAAGTTAAAGTTTCTTCATCATCATCTTGAGAACTCACAAAAGTTAAAAACTTTTTAATTTCTTCTTCGTTTAAACCCTCAATCCCATCTTCATCAATGCTTTTTGCAAATTCTTCATCCTCAAAAAGCCCATTTAAAAGATTAACCATAAACGCCATATCTTTATTTTGCGCTTCTTCATCCGATAAAACCAATTTTCCATCTTCAATTTCGGTTTCCATTAAATCGGAAAGATTAGTTGAAAAATCCTCAGATTCCATATCAATGTTATAATTTTCTTGAATAAATTCCTTAAATTCTTCTCTATACTCAAATATGCTAACCCCTGACACTTCTTCTTCGTTTTCAGTTTCAGGTATTAGCCCAAGTTTTTGCAAATATTCGCTAAATTCTATTTTTAGCGTTGTAAAGTCGACATTATACATACATTTATACACACATTGATACATTTAATTTATCGACCGTTTAAAAATTTTCTTTAAAAAATAATAAATTTTGATACAAATTGTAATATATAGCACAAAAATATTTTCACTAGTTTTATACTACACATATAGTTAGTTAGGTGTTAAATATGAAAATCAATTCCGTTGTTTCTTGCCCAAATTTTAAAAGAGCACTAAGCTCAAATGAGCAAAAAAAGCTTAAACAAGCTCAAGAACAAGCTAGAGAAGAACTTGGCACAAAAGAAACGGCAGCTATTATTTTTGATTTTAATGTGCCATCAGTTTACGGTAAAAACTATGCCATAGGAACACTTAACTCAGCAAACGCTCCTGAATTTATACAATTTTTACAAGATGTTTCACAAATAAATAAAATCCAAGCCGCTCCACAAGGCGACTTACAATATTCAAAACAAAGAGGTGACTTGGTTTTTGACCTTTCTCCGTATTCAGGAACAACTTTCACCCTTGGCTCACACACAATTGCACTTGATAAACTATGCAATGATGAATACGGTAATCTGTTAGATGAAAATTATATTAAATCATTGGATGAAAATTACCCCGCTTCAAAATTAGATAGAGAATATTCAACAAACTACGCTTATGTTTTAGGAAATAAATATGATGGTATTTTATTTAAAGCGCTGCACAAGGCTTTTGACAATTTTAAACAACTTGATGATGAGCAGCTAAAACAAGAATTTGAAGCGTTTAAAGAAACGCTATCTCAATATGCAAGAAAAAATATCGAATTTGATGCTAGGGAATTAAGAGAATCAGTTGAATTTTTAGAATTTTGCCAATTTATCGCTTTTAAACAACACCTAGAAACCAAAAAAGAACTCAATGAACAAGGAATTAAATATTTTGGCGATTGTTTAATTTGTTTTTCAAAAAAAGAAGTGCAAATGAACTCTGAATGTTTTAAGCCTGATGTTTTTATGGGTGTAGAAGACCCTAATTGCCCTGAAACAAACAATATCCAAGGCTGGTGGGCACCGTCGTTAAATTTTGATAAATTAGGCGAATTTGATGAAAACGGCGAAATTGTAAGTCTTGATGTTGTGGGTGAACTTTTATATGAAAAATTTAAGAACTTTTTAACTCTTTATGATGGCATTAGGCTTGATGCTTTTTGGCAATATGTTACACCTTTTGAATATAATTCAGATTTAAAAGGCGGATATACTTATAATCTTCAAGATAAAATTTTAAAAATCATTGAAAAAGCTTCAATTGACGCTAAAGGATATTTCAACCCTGATGATTTTGTGCTTGAACTTGTAGGCTATGGAGTTCAAGAATCAAAAGATATGACAAGAAACATTTATCCTCACGTTTTTTCAACAGCATATTCTCAATATGGCGAAAACCCAAAAGATTTAAAAGAACAACAAGGCTATGTTGATGGTAAATTTTTAATTGGCATGGCAAATCACGATAACGATACTATTGTTAATATGTCAAGAGAAGCTGAAAGAAGAAAAATTCAAACCCCTCAATTAAAAGAAACGCTAGGCGCAGGCTATAGATATTTAGGTTATGAAGATAAAAATTATCAAGAAAAACCATACAAAGAACGTCTTGAACAAGACTTTAGAACAGCAAAAGCAGCGGAAATTTTCACAACAGCAAATCAATATTACACTTTAACGGATTTGTTTGGAATGAGCGAAAAAATCAACAACACTGGAAAAGTTGACGCTGCAAACTGGAAAGTTAGAATACCAGCTGATTATGAAAGATTTTATTATTCACAATTATCAAAAGGCTATGGAATTAACTTCCCTAAGGCTTATGAAGTTGCGCTGAGAGCTAAAAATTCAAGCAATAATAAGCTAATTGAACAACTTAAAAAAGCTTCTGAAATTTTAACTCAAGATGGACCAATGACAAGAAAAGAAGCCGATAGGGCAGAAAAACTTGGCAGATTGGATGTTGTTTTTTAAGCAACATACTTTTTAAATTGTTGCGGAAATTCTTTTTTAAAATCATTTGATGGGTGTCTTATTGATTCAAAATTGCTAAATTTAAGAATTTCTAGCGCATTTTGTGCAGTTTTTCCAACAGTTATAATTTTTACATCTTTATAAAGAGCTAAAAACGAATTTAAAATGTCTAAATTTTGTTCCAATTCTTCAATTGTCGGATTTTCAAACCAACGTCCATCTTTTTCATGGATATTAAAAGCAAAAGCATTCCACATAACAAAATTTTCTTTTTTATCTAAAATTTCATCCCATACTTTTTTAGCTGTTAATTCATAAACATATTTTCCATCTTTTGATTTTTTGGAACTATAACCGTATTCAAGATTATTGGTATTTATAACTTTTTCTGATGTCATAGCAATTCCAGAATATCTTGCACCTGTACTTGGAGATTCTGCAATAAGAACATAGGAAGCATTTTTGTGATTTAGCAAATATTTTTTTAAATTTTGAGTTCTAATTTTTGGTGCTTCACTTGAAATATCAGTTTCATCAAACTCAGCCCAAGGATTAAAAATGTTCCTTTTAAATTTTGTCTTATCTGTATTAATTAATTTTTCAACAAATTCATTAACTTTTTTTTCAAAAACTTCTATCATCATAACTCCTATACTCTTTTTATTATACTATAATTTCATTATGTTTGATAAGCTTGATGAAATAAAGAAAAAATGTCTGGAATGCAGAAAATGCCACTTAGCAAACTCTAGAACAAATGTTGTCTTTTCTGATGGTATTCCTAATTCAAAATTAATGTTAATAGGAGAGGCTCCTGGATATTGGGAAGATATGAAAGGCTTGCCTTTTGTTGGTCGAGCTGGGCAATTATTAGATAGGATTTTTGAATCAGTTGGTTTATCGCGTCAAAAACACGTTTATATTTGCAACACCATCAAGTGTCGTCCACCAGAAAATAGAAACCCCTTACCAGAGGAAAAAAACGCTTGTCGAGAATTTTTAGACCAACAACTTGAAATTTTAAAACCAAGAATAATTTTAATTTGTGGTTCAGTTGCACTAAATTCTATGCTTCCAAATGAAAGAGGGATAACCTCTGCTAGAGGCAAGTGGTTTAATGGACCATATAACTCCAAAATGATGCCAATTTTTCATCCTTCATATTTGTTAAGAAATGATTCTCGCGAAAAAGGCTCCCCAAAATGGCTCATGTGGCAAGATATTCAAGAAATTAAAAAAGAATATGATAAAATAAATTAAAACAAAAGGGTTTATTACTAATGAAAATAGCAAGTTTTCTAATAAAATAAAACCAAAAATAAAAATATCACAGTTTTTACAAACAATTGTTTGGCTGGTTTTATCTATGAAAGATATGGTTTAAAATATCTTTCACCCACAATTGGAATAAAGTTTGAACTCTTTTCATACCAATTTTCACTAAGTTCAACAAGCTTAATAAATCAAAAATCCTTGAAAATCAGGAGAGATTTTAAAAACAAAATGGAATAAAATAAAAAACTAAATAGAATAAAATAAGATTAGTTTACGAGGTTTGTTTATGCCAGAATCAATTTTCACAGTTGTAATGATGTTATTTTATGCGTCAATAATAGGTTTTTTAATATTTATAATTTTCAACTTTATATGGCTTAGCTTTAAAATGTATAGGCTAAGAAGAGAAACTGATTATATTTTAGAAGATTGCGTTTTTGGAACAGAAGAAGAAAAAGCATACAAACTATATCTTAAAAAACAAAATTTTAAATCAACAGAATATGATGAAAACCCAACAAAATCTCAACTTAAAGTTGAATTAGAGCTTTGCGAAGAATTTATCAAGCAAAATCCAGATAATTTATATGCAATAAATAATAAAGCATTTTTATTCTCTCGCTTAAAAGAACACGAAAATGCTATTGCCACCTACAAGCTTTTAATAGAAAAAGCACCTGATAATTTCGATTACGTTTCTTCTTGCGCTAACGAATATATATCATTAAAGGACTTGAGAACAGCCCTAAACTTGATTAATAATTACTATCAAGACAAAGAAAAAGATGACAAATATTTTGCTGCAATTGGAGATGTTTTATATACAGCAGAAGATTACAATCTAGCAATCGTAAATTACACAAAAGCAATAGAATTAAAACCGACATATCATTTTTATTACACTAAACGTGGAGTTTCTTATAAAAAACTGCATCAAATAGATAAATATGAAGAAGATAAGAAAAAAAGCCTAGAAGTTCTTAGAATGCGAAAGGATGGCAAAAGCACTACAAACGAAAGTAAAACTCAAAAAACCAAAAAAGAAGACAAAATAAACCTTATTTTTATTATTAAAACTACAATTTTTGTGCTTATAGTTTTGACAATCTTATATTTTCATCCAACACAAGAGGTTTTAAGATGTGACACACATCATAATTGTAAAGTCGAGCAAACTTATTTCAATCTTATTAAATTAAATAAAAAAATAAACATTACCCCTAATTCAAATTTGAGCTGTTCAATTAACATGTATGCAGCAGGCAAAAGACATAATAGCTATGGACTATATATAAGAATAAATAGCATAGCTCCTTTTGTTTTTTATGTTGCAAATTCGTATTATTCAAGTTATGAATATCAAAAAAATGAATTAAGCAAAAAATGCAATTTTTACCATCAAAGCTTTATTAAATATTTAAATAATTATGGAAAATATCGATTTATATTAAGTTCAAAAGCAGATGCAGGCAAATTGTATTTCAGCCTTTTTGTCATATTGATATTTTTTATCATTCTTTTTCAAGAAAATCTTGAAAAACTAGGCAAAAAACTAAATCAAAATAAAAAAGATATGTAATTAATTCTTATACTTTATGCGTTTATTTCTTGAAGGTATATTTTAATATAATCATCTATCGCTTTAGTTTTTGAGCTATAATCCGCTAAGGTTATTTCATTATAAGCGCTTTTTAGACTTTCTCTTTCTTCATCAGGTTTAGGACAAACTCTTTCGTCGCAAAAGTTATAATCCGCCATACCAAAAACCCAGCCAAGATAAGTATCTACAAAATATTTACCAACATTTGCTTCTAGCGTGTAATATTGCTCTTGAAGTTCATCATCGCTTTTATTTGCCAATTTTTGTGCCATATCGATAAATTCAATTCCTAATTTTATAGAATTTAGGTATTCAGGAATTGCGTTTATTCTTTTATTTGCACTAAATTCATGCCCGCAAGCGCCATTACCTTCGTCCCACAAAGTAAAAGCTTTTCTTTGTTTTGCGCCAAATTCTAATTTTTTCAATAATAATTTTGCCATTTCATCGCTTGGATTTTGACACATTTGAGCTCTAATTTTTTCGTTTTCTAACATTTCTTTTGTTAAAACAACTCCAGAATTAATCGTTTTACCAAGCCTTTGCTCAATATACTGTACTCTTTTTTGATGATAAAAACTACTTGCCTTTAAAAATTCTTTCAAAAATTCGATTTTTGATTGCTCATCTGGCATTTGCTCAGCATAAAAAGCCAAGCTATTATTTTCATAATTTACTAAATTATTAGACATTTCAAAAGGAGGTAAATTAATCTCGTTCTTTTTGAAATAATCTCCAAATCTGAAGCAATCAAATTCAACATCACCATCTTCAGCATAAAAACAATGAGTCATTTCTAAGTCATTATGAGAAATGTTTGAAATATCGAGCAAATATAAGTTATTGAATAATTTTGGAAAATGTTTTTTAGTTATTGGGTTAGTTTCAAAATCTGCAACTTCGCCTTTTGTTTCGTAATTTATCAAAACAGGAGCATATAAAACATCATATTTTGGCACTGAAACTCCGATATCTCTTGCATGTTGCGCTAATCCGATTTCATTATGGAGTTGCTTTTGTGTTGTATTATTTTTATCACCAACTTTTAAATTAAATTTTGCGCCAAAAGAAATGTTTTCTACTCTCATATTTTACCCTCACCTTTAACATCTATATAAAACATGTAAAAAATATTTTTGTCATTGTTTTGCACCTCAATGAATTAATATTAACCTAAATTCTATACTAAGAGCGCAGACAACAGGAGGTATTCTTGGTTTTTATAATACTCTTTTTTAATACAATGTGGAAGTTTTGCAAAAAACATCACACTCTACACCTTCTTTACTTCTTTACATTTAAAGAT
The DNA here is from genome assembly GCA_015152565.1 of Cyanobacteria bacterium SIG27. Lineage (GTDB taxonomy): Bacteria > Cyanobacteriota > Vampirovibrionia > Gastranaerophilales > Gastranaerophilaceae > RUG14156. The sequence goes on along the minus strand of SUTT01000012.1, from coordinate 18,048 downwards.
TTAATTATGAGTTTGCAAATAAACTCTGTTACATCCTAATTAAAATCTGCTAGACTCTGACGGTTTTCGTTAATTGTAAATGTTCCTGAATTGTGAGAAATATTAACCAACTAACTCAAATTGGACGGCACTATAACTCATGACTTTTGAAAAACTCAAAATGATAAATGGCAAAATGAAAAAGATAGGTTGAAAATTCAGCTTAATGAAATTGATAGATTAGATAGAGAATTTAAAATGCACTTGAATTATGACAAATTTTAATCAACTAATGACAAACATTGATCCTTAATATCAAGTGCAATATCTTTTGCCAATTTTTCTTTTATCCCAATATTTTTTGCAACAGCAAGAATATCCTCTAAACTTGGATTTTTGCCTTCTCCATTAATTGTTGTAGCATGTTCACCGTTGAATGATGAGCTATAAGTTAAATCGTAAGCTGGGGACAGGTGCCATTCTTTTTTATCTTCATCATATAAAAATGAAAAATTCTTTGAATGGTCATCTCTGTTGTGCGCAAAAACATTGAAACACATCAATCTGTATAATTGCTCAATATCCTGATAATTTTTCGTTAATTCGAGAGTCAATTTCATTAAAATATTGTAATCAAGATTTGGCAAACGATGACTTGTTTCCAATAATCCGCTAACTGAAACCATGTGTACTTTTCTGCCCTTTTCCCTGTCGAAACGTTTTATACCGAAGTATCCTGAACAAATTTTAGAATCGAAAAGTTTTGTTTCGCTCATCTTTATTCCGCAATCTTTAGCAACAAGTGAATATTTGTATTCCTGCTCTCCAATATATTTAGGATCCTGTGAGGATGGGAATTTGATTATCCAATCTTCACTGTTTATTTTTGTCAGAATCTTTGGTCTTGCTCCGCCTGATGAACCGCCTAATTTAAAAAGTTCATCCAAGTTATCGGAATTTTGCGACTCTAATATTTTTGAGCACTCTTTAGCAAGTTTGTCATAATCAGATTCTTGTTCTTGTGTTTCAAAGTTATGCTCAGGCTTATACGTTAAAGCACCCATGCCGCTTTCTTGAACAACAGCAAGACGGTTTAAATTATCAATTTCACTTGGGTTAATTTTATTTTTTAGCAATAGGCGGTCAACTAACAATCGCCCCCAACCGTCAGGTAAGCTGTCATTAAAAACCCCAAATAGCCCCTCGAACGGTTCAAATTTTGGCAAATATACTTTTTTCAGTAACGGCAGAGAAAATGGTGAAATACTAAAACCGGTAGCAAGCCATTCACTATCATATTCAAAAGCAACAAGCCTATCAGGAGTTTTAGCTAAAGTCCCAACTAACTTATCATTATAAAAAACTTTGAGGTATTTATAATCTTCCATTTTTATTTACCTTTTATGATTTCATCTATTGTAGTGTATGTTTTTGCTGCAAACAAACTCTCAAAGTCATTGTCCAAATCAAGTGCAATAGCAATTTTTATAAAAGATTGCAAGGATATTTCATATTTTGTCTCAAACCTCTTAATGCTGCCAAGACTAACTCCGGATTTTTGCGCTAAAACTTCCTGAGAAATTTTTAGCATTTTACGGTGTTCTTTAATTCTATCCGCTAAACTTTTGGCTATTTCATTAGGAGTTTTTTGATTTAAAAATAAGTTGTTCATAGATAATATATTAACCTATTTTACCCGAAAAGTCAATATATAGATAATATATTATCTAATCATAAAACAACATCAAAGTTTTATTGTGATGTATTTTTATCAACTTTTGACAAAATTTAAACCTTAAGTTTAGGTTTAATATTAGAAATTGTTGTATCCGGAATTGCAAGTTTACCCTTTTCTAAGCCTAACAAAAACTCTATTTCATCAGAATTTAAAGCTAAGTCTTCACTTATATCTTCTAATAGTGATTGAACTGTATGAATATTGTTATCTAAAAGCAAATCAATTGCATATTTCAGCATTGTAGGTTCTGGAATTATAATTGAATCATCGTATGGTTCGTGTGTTTTCCAACCCTTTTGTGACATTTTTTTCATTAAGTACTGATACTGATTGTATGTCATTAAATTTAAATTATATGCACGAATAATCATTGCTGATATTGAAACATTCCACTTTTTCTTTAATCTGACATAATAATCTAAACTGTATCTATATCGTTCTGGAAGGTCTTTTATAAATGCTTCCTTAGGTAATAAAAATGAAGCGGCAAATTCATTGGCTTGCTTTTCTAAAAATTTAAATTCTTCTCTTGAAATAACCTCAATATCTTCACTTTTTGGATGTAGAAGTATATGTCCTAGCTCATGTGCTGCATCAAATTGTATCCTTGAGAAAGATGGTTTATTTTTAGACAAAGTAACTATATATTTTTCCTCGTCATTTATTTGTATTGATTGATTAAAGGCATCAATATCATCAGTATCTGTTTTTGCAAGTAAAACAATTAGTCCTTGTTTTTCAAGCAAATGAATTATATTTGTAATTGGCTCTAAACCTAATCCCCAGAACTCTCTTATTTTTAATGAAAAAGCCTCGATATCTCCATCAAAATCAATATTATTTGGAATATTTAAAACAGGGAAATCCATATATTTTAATAGATATTCGCATAATTGAGCTCTAAACTGGTTCTGTAATTTTTGTTGTTCTCTGTATTTTTTATTAGTAGTTAACAATGCTCTGAAATACGGAGTTCCTGCTGGTATAGTTTTTTTATTTTGAAAGAAAAATTGTCTTGGAAAGTTTAATTCTTTAATTATTTTAAATAAATTTTCTACCTCGGGAATAATTTTATCCGTTTCATACAAAGATATTGTTTGTTTTTTTACTCCAATTTTTTGAGCAAGCTCTTCAGTTGTTAATCCTCTGTAGGTTCGAGCAATTTTTAACTGTTCACCGCTAAATTTATTTTTCATTATAATTTATTCTTCCTCATTAACATCTTTTTCATCATTTTTATCATTTTTAATTTCTGGCATTGTATCTTTGTCCTGTACTAAGAAATCTTTCTTTAATGTCGGTTTTATTATATCTACCTCGTTAGATTTTTTAGTATCATCAAGGAATGTATAACTTGGTTTCAGGTATTGACTCCAATTTTCTTCTTCAACTAATTCTAACGCAGAATTGAAAATATATGCTTTTAATTTTTCTACATTATAACCGCTTTTTTTAATTGTAATTATACAATGTCTAAATTCTTTGTCTGTTTGCAATTCAAGATTTGAGCACAATTCTTTCAATTGTCGTTCAAGTTCATCCTCGGGAAATAACTCTGTATCAATTCCCGGAATAGTTATTTGGTGGGTTTTACCTTCCAACCCTTTATTTTTAAGGGATAAAATGTCTATATAATGTGGTACTTCACGTTTTTTGTCTTTTAAAATTTTGTTAAGAGCATCTTCACTCATGCATGTAAAAAGAAGATTTGAATTTAAATCAAGCAATAACAATAATTCATAAAAGCCACGTCTTACAATATCGTATCTTAAATTATCATCGCAAAAAGAAATAAGAATGCCATTTGTTAAATCACGTGGTAGCATATTTTTGTAATTACTGGTAGGGGTATTTATTTGTTTAACCCAATATTCTAATTCTTCCCCAAAGCCTTCGATATGGCTATTTGCTATTCTTTGTTTTAATTCTTCACTAATTTTTTCGAGCATGTAAGCCTCCTTTACATGCTATTATTTCTAAAAACCTAAAATTTGTCAAGTATATTTATAATATTTGTTAAGATACCGTATGTATTTTACAAAAAGTTGTTTTTTGTCTTAAGCTTAAAGATTCTTGAATGTTCCGTTCTATGGTTATTATAGCATAGATATACGTGATAAAATATAATTATGGACATTTTAGAAAGATTAACAAAATCAAAATTCAGGAGCAGATTTAAACTCCGGGCAAAAGGACTTGAATATATCAAGGAAAAAGGACTTGATACAATCCATTCTCATGCCTGTGATTTTATTCGGAATAGAGTTGCTCCGGCAGAACCAATAAATAATGGCAAACAAACCCCGATGCGCGGACATCCTGTTTTTATCGCTCAACACGCAACTGCCACCTGTTGCCGCGGCTGTATCGAAAAATGGCACAAATTTCCAAAAGGCAGAGAACTAACCCCGACCGAACAAGACTATCTTGTATCTATAATTATGGAATGGATAAAAAGGCAAATTAATTCAAATCCCGTTTTATAACAGTTAAAAATATGTTCAAATCCATGTTTGTGATACCCTAAAAGAAAAAGGAGTGGAGTATGACAGTACCGAGTTATCAAGATTTTATGTTACCAACACTTAAACTTATAGCAGATAATTACGAACACAAAAGCAGAGATATTGTTGAACAAGCTGCAGATATGCTTGGATTGTCAGAAGAAGATAGACAAGAAAAGTTGCCGAGCCAAACGCAAGCTACATATTATAACCGTGCAATGTGGGCAAGAACATATCTTAAAAAGGCATGTTTACTGGATTATCCGGCAAGAGGTGTAATAAAAATTACGCAGCGAGGAATTGATTTACTAAAAACAAATCCAGATAAAATAACAAAAAACTTCTTGCTTCAATATGATGAATTTAAAGATTTCCAAAATGCTGTTAATACAGAACAAAACGAAACAAACACATCTGAGTTAGTTGAAGAACAAAAATCACCAGATGATTTGTTAGCATATGCTCAAAAGATACTATATGAAAATTTAAGAAGTGAGCTTATTGATAAACTAAAATCTGTTGATCCCTACAATTTCGAAAGAATTGTGACAACAGTTATGGAAAAAATGAATTATGGGGTTGGCACTGTAACTCCTAAAAGCCATGATGATGGAATTGACGGAATTATCGATGAAGATGAATTAGGATTAGGGAAAATTTATCTTCAAGCAAAGAGATATTCAGATAAAAAAGTTGATGCAAAAGATATGAAAGATTTTATTGCAACACTAGGAACTTCATCTGTTAAAAAAGGGGTATTTATAACAACATCAGACTTTATAGAAAGTGCAAAAAAATTAGCTGAAAAATCTTCTATACAAGGCAATGTTATTGTTTTAGTTAATGGTACTCAATTAGCAAGTTTAATGATAAAGCATAATATTGGTGTAAAACCAATAGAACCAATTTTTATAAGAAAGAAAATAGATGAAGGTTTCTTTATAGAAGGAGAATAATTACATTCTTTCTATGCACCAGTTAGACATTTCAAAATGATTGAAATTCCAATGGAGTTCAAAATAAAAATTAAACTCCAAAGAATTGTCATCTTTGAAGTTCCAAGAATATTTATTTAGTTGTGTTTTGCGGTAACTTTCAAACGCATCCTGAATTTCTTTTGCGAACTTTTTTCTAAATTCAGAATATGGAATATCTAATGTTTCTTTAGTTAATTTATTTTTCAAAATCATCTTCAAACCCTCTTATATTATCAAGTTCAATATTGTAGCGTTTGCCGGTTTTATCGACACAAGTTGCAAAATCTATAGTTTTGTCAGCAAATTTGTTTTCCCATAAACAAATCAACAATCCGATTTCTTGTGTTTTTAGATTTAAAATTTTTGTTCCGTATAACTTGTAATCTTTTTCAACCATAATTTGCTCCTTTCAAGCTACACCATTCATCACTCTTTCGGGGAAAAACATCAAGTATATGTGTCCAAAACGTATCATCCCGATACAAAATTAGCATGAATGCCCAATTTGAGATGTGATATAATATATAAATGCAAGAAAATATAAGGAATACAGCATGTTTAACGAATTAATAAAAGATATTTTAAAAGAAGCTTTTTTCAAAAATTTAGATATCAGCACAGATATTGAGTTTCAAAAACGTCTAAATTTGATAAAAAACAGCACTCAAATTTCAGAAGAAGATAAAAAGGCATTAATTGATAGGCTAAATGCAAGTTATCTAAATTGCAAAGGCAATATACATAATATAAAAATGCTATCAGATGCATCAAAATTTATTCATCAATATAATCCGGTTAATAATAACCGATTTATTACTCAGCAGGAATTGCAGGAAATGTTTGCTCGTAATGCAAGATATTAAAATATTTTTGAACACCGATTAAACACCTTTTAAACGGCATTTAAATTTTCAACTTCTTTTTCGTGGTCAATAAAGAATGCATTTAAAACATCTGCATCATTTCGCAAATGTTTAACAACGGGTGAAAGATTGTAACATTCTTCAATTTCCGGCTAACTGGCTACAAAGTAATCGATAACAACAGCTGTGTTATAAATATTTTCGACCACTTGCTTAATTGCTTAAACTCTTTTGGAGTAATATTCAATCCGACTTTTTCCATACGACCCCCTTTGTTGTGTCGTATTCATTGCTCACAATTGAAATATATTCAAGTTTTAGGTTAACATTTTTACAATAAGATAATAACTCATATTCATGATACTATAACAGTAAGCTATGGATAAAAATATTGCAAAAGAAAAATTAAAAGTTTTAGTCTGTGAGTATGAAGAATTTATCAATACTTCTAGATTAGAAGAAATCAGCGAAGAAACCATTAGGGTATGGTTAAATAAATTTTTGGGTATTTTTGGATGGGATGTAAGGCAAACCAATGAAATTTTGCAAGAGAAAAAATTAGTAGGAGAATGGGCACAACGATTAGAAAAGATTGAATCAGAGCATAACAAACCAGATTATACTTTCGTAAATGGGAAACAGATAAAAACGTTTCTTGATGCAAAATCATTAAAAGTTGATATATTTAATGATCGAGATGCAGCATTTCAAATAAGATCATATGGATGGTCTGCAATGGTACCTTGTGCTTTCGTATCGAATTTTTCTCAATTGGTTATTTACGACTGTACATTTACTCCGGATATCAAACAAGATGCTTCATTGGGCACTCGGAAATTTACTTATAAAGAATATTTGGATAATTTTGACATTATATACGCTCACTTCAGTAAAGAAAATGTATATAAAAATTATCTTGAAATTGAATATACACCTGAAAAAGCGGAAGGGGTACAAAGCCTAGATAGCAATTTTACCGAATTCTTGTCAAAATTTAGATTTCTTTTAGCTGAACAATTAGTAAAAAGTAATGCCATTTTTACTGAGAATAAGAACTTTTTAAATTATATTATTCAAATAATTATTGATAGAATAATTTTTATCCGAGTTTGTGAATCTCGTGGATTAGAACAGATCTTTATTTTGAAAAACTATCTCTCAGATAAATCTGGTTTTTGGGAAAAATTTAAACATAGTTGCTATTTTGATTTTTATGAACACTATGATGGTGCAATGTTTTCATTAGATCACTTATTAGATGATATTGTACTAGAAAATAGTATATTCGAAGAATTTATAAATAAATTATATTATCCTAGTCCGTATAGATTCGACGTAATACATCCAGATATTATAGCTAAAATATATGAAGGCTTTTTGTCAAAAGAATTAGGCTTCACCGAGGGAAAAATTCAAGAAAATTTAAAACCAGATTATGTAAAAACAAATGGAGTTATCCCAACTCCAAGTTTTTTAGTACAACCTCTTTGCAGAGAGACAATTAATTTAGATCATATTAAAACAATCGATGAATTATTAAATATAAAAATATTAGACCCATGCTGTGGTTCAGGCATATTTTTAATTAATTGCTTTGATATTTTGTCAAAAAAAATGATAGAAATTATCCATAACGATTCCAGTATCGTAAATAAAGAATTATATATAAAAATCGATAATTCATATCATTTGACAATAAAAGCTAAACAAATGCTTTTTATACGATGCATTCACGGTGTTGACTATGATGCCATGGCTGTAGAAGTAACAAAAATGTCATTAGCATTAAAATTAATCGATATTGACAATACTAACTCATTAACTGAAGTAGGTGCATTTGGAAAACAAATATTAAAAGATATCCACAAAAACATATTGTTAGGAAATACTCTTGTTGATATAGATATTGAACTTCCAGTTGAAGCAATTGATGAAATTCGTCCATTTGACATAAAACACGGATTTAAAGAAGTTTTTGAACATAACAATGGTTTTACATACATTATAGGTAATCCTCCGTATGTTGAGACGAAGCACTATAAAAATAATTACTCGGATATGCATAAATATATAAAAGATCATTATAATAGTTATTCTGGCAAAGCAGATTTGGCAGTCATATTTATTGAAAGATGTAAATCTTTACTTTCAGAGAGTGGGTGTCTTAGTTTTATTGTTCAAAAACGTTGGTTTAAAACAGATTATGGAACAAATATTCGTAATGAAATTTACGATAAGGTTACTAAAATTATAGATTTTGAAGCCACCGATTTATTTGAAAATCGCATAACATATGTTGCAATTATTGTACTTGGATCAAATGTATCAAATAAATTAAACTATAATTTAATCAAAGGTGATAAAAATCAAGCCAAATCCTATTTAGAAAATTATTACAATAAAAATATGCAATATGGTTCAATCAATAATTCTGAATTTAAGGATAAAACTTGGTCGTTTGCTAAAAAGGAATTAATAGAAATTTTAAATAATGCAAGAGTCAGATGTGGTACCATAGAAACCGCAAAAGGTATAAATATATCGGTAGGAATACAACTTTTATGGAAAAAATTATACCAATTTCAAAATTGTAAGGTTAATGCAAATACAATAACAGGCATCAATGGAGTGGGAGAAACTGTTACATTAGAAAAAGATATCGTTAAACCTTTAATAAAAAATGATAAATTATACTGTTTTAAAGAAATAAACACAACAACATATTGTTTATTCCCATATAAAAATGGAGTTGATAGAATACCCTTTGATGAAATGCCAAAGTTGGCAAAGAATTATTTAAATAAATGTGAGACTTTAATAAAAGAAAAAGTAGAACATAGAGAGGGAATTTATTGGCATACATTTACAAGAGAAAATAACCAAGATTCATATTCAAAAAATAAAATAATTGTTCCAATGACCCACTTGGATACAATTGCTACTTTTGTAAATGCAAATTCTGGGTATATGGACAATTCTAATGTAAATTTTATTACATTAGATAATCCAAATATAGAAGTAGCAAAATCTATCACTGCAATATTAAATTCTACCGTTTTTTCTGTTTTTGCAAAATTGGAAGCAAATCCACAGTCTGGAGGTTATTATAAATTTAATAAACAATTTTTAAATCCAGTACCATTACCAATTAAAGTTTTAGAACAATCTCCCGAATTAATCAATGTGCTATCTAATATTGTGGATGAAATTACAGATTTACAAATGGCATATCTAAAAAGTATTAGTGCTAAGAAAAATATATATAGACAAATACTAAATAAAAAATGGCAAAATTTAGATAATCTATGCTATAAATTATATGGATTATCTGAGAAAGAAATAGAATTAATCGTAAATGAAGGACGAACAATTGATCGTGTAGATCTACTGGATATACAGGAGGGTGCATGAAGCAGTTCATTAATAAAATTAAAAAAATAGTAAGTGATGTAGATATATGCGAACAATGCATTATCAAGTTATTTTTAGATGTAAATAATATAAATTATAATAATTCCAGATTTTTTGTTTCATATTTTTTACATATTGATAATGCTAAATATGATAAGATAAAATCAGTTTTTGAATCTATGAAAATTAAGCCTTCAATATCAAATTTAATAGAGATATTTGAACTACTAATTCCTGATGATGATAAAAAAATTAACGGGATTGTTTATACCCCAGATAGTATAAAACAATGTATTATTCATTATGTTTTAGGCAGCAATCCTATTGGTAAAATTTGCGATCCTTCCTGTGGTTGTGGTTCGTTTTTAATATCTTGCGCAATATATTTAAATAAAACTTTTAAACTTTCATACACAGAAATTTTTAAGAAGTATATATACGGCATGGATATTTCAGAAAAAAGCATAATAAAAGCGCAAATTTTATATAGATTTATTATGCTACTTAATCATGAGAATGATAACCAGCTTAAATACAATTTAAAAGTCTGCGATTCTTTAGATAAAAATAATAAATTTTTGAAAAATATAAAATTTGATTACATTGTAGGAAACCCACCATATGTACGTTCAAAAAATATTGATGAATATATGAAAAATAATTTAAAAAATTGGAAATCATCTAGTTCCGGAAATGTAGATCTTTATATTCCATTTTTTGAACTTGGTTTAAATTTATTAAAAGATAATGGGATTTTAGGTTATATTACACCGAATACATATCTACAAAGCATAAATGGTCGTTCCTTACGAAATTACATGCTTGCTTCAAATTACCATATAAAAGTTCTTGACTATAAAGATAATAAAATATTTAAAAAAGCAACTAACTATACTGCGGTAACTATAATAAGTAAAAAGTCGTCTCAATTTGAAATATCCTATTTGTCTATAAATGATATTGAAAAAATAGATGATTCAGCAAGTGTAATATATAACAATAATAATTTTAAGTTTAATCAACCATGGAAAATGTGTAACAATGATTATCTTTCAATGATAAAAATAATCAATAAAATGGAAAATAAATTGGGTAATTATAAAATTAAAAATGGTTTGGCAACCTTAAAAAATGACATTTATTTTTTTACTCCGTGTTCTGAAGACAAAAAATATTATTACAGAATATACAATAATAAACATTATAAAATAGAAAAAGAACTCTGTATTAATGTTGCAAAGCCAAACATAATGAAAAATGAAATTGATTTAGAACAAAAAATCGAAAAAGCAATTTTTCCATATTTTTATAAGAATCATCAATATCATATTATAGATGAAAAAGTTATTCAAAATAATTACCCCGAAGCATATAAATTTCTAGTTGCTGTAAAAGACATATTACTCCGCAGAGATAAAGGAAAAGGTAATTATGCTGCGTGGTATGCATATGGAAGAACACAAGGCTTGAATAATCAAGGGAAGAAAATATTACTACCATATATCGCAGATAAACCAACTGCTATTCTATCAAAAGATGAAAACATGTTATTTTACTGTGGTTATGCAGTTTTTGCCAATACCGATAAAGAACTATTAATACTAAAAAAAATATTAACATCTGATGTATTTTGGAATTATATACAAAATACAAGCAAATCATATTCTAAAGGGTATAAGGCTTTGGCAAAGAATTATATAAAAGATTTTGGGATTCCAAAATTTAATAAAGCAGATGAAAAATTTTTATTAACTACTAGTAATAAAAATAAGATAAATGAATTTTTATACTCTAAATATTCTGCATAAATAAATCTAAAAATATACCTTAAACTTATAATTTATCGAACTAATACTTTTACAAATTATTACATTTGATCTAGCAGTTTGTAATAAATATTAGGAATTGCCATATTTATTTTGGCGGCTAGCTCAATTGTTTCTTTAAAATCTTGCTTATGATACTTAGTTAGTTCTGCATAAATATTCATATAAAAAGGCTCTAACATTTTAAAATACGTTTCAAATAATGGTTTTATAATAATGAATTCGCCTTGCTTTTTTATAAAATCTTTAGATAATTTTGTCCACCTGTCATATTGTTTAAATTCATGTGTTTCAAAACACACTTGTTTATCAGGTGTAACATAAGGGAAAGTTGTTTTATAATGCATTTGATAATTTCTTAAATCTTTTATAAAAACGGCGATCTTATTATTTGCGAATTGTTCCTTGACTTTTTGTTTATAGTTCTCATATATCACAGTATTTTTGTAGAAATCCATTACGCTTCTACAAGAATCAATGAGCGCTGAAGTGGATGCCAAAAGATTAAAGATATACCTATTTAAATGCTCATTATTAAACAACAATAGAAAAGGGTCTTGGGCTTGTTGAATTCGTACAATTTCGTTCATTAATTCTCTATAATTCAATATTAATGTATGGTAATTTTCATTGATAATTCCCATTCTATTAATAGCTTGCCAGCCATTTGATTTAAATACTATTTCTTCATTTGTATTCATATCTATATTTTATTACAAGCATATTTTACAAATAAAAATTCATATAACTTTCATCAATAATATCCTGTTCGATGCCGATGTAGCGGAGGGTGATGGCAGAGTATGAATGGTTGAAAATTTTCTGCAGGAGTTCAATGTTGTCAAACTGTTTATAATGGTGGTAGCCAAACGTTTTTCGCAGCGAGTGGGTGCCGATTTTGTCTTGTAGATTCAATGTTTTTGCTGCCTTATTCAAAATTCGGTAAGCCTGGTTTCTATCAAGCCTGTTTCCCTGTTGTGTAATAAATAGCGGCTCGTCTTCCGGGCGGTCTTTTACAAAATCTTCAAGCACAACCTTTAACTCCGGATTTAGCGGAAAACGTTTATTTTTCTTCGTCTTTTTCTCTTTGATTTCGACAAAATCCCTGCCCTTAACATCTCCTACATCAAGTTTCAAAATATCCGAAATCCTGAGTCCGCAATTAATCCCGAAAATAAAAAGCACAAGATCTCGCTTTTTGCGTTTCAAGACCGCCTTCATTTTCTCAATATCCTCTCTATTCCTTATCGGCTGGACAATATTCATACTTCCTCCTATATCCCCAAATAGTCTACCCCCAAGTTGTACCTCACAAAAAACTCAAACTCTTTGCTATATCTCTCGCCCGTAATGAGTTTAGAAATATAGCTTTCGGTCATTTTGAGTCTTTTTGCAAGTTTCTTTTGCGTAAATTCTTTTTGCCTCAAAGCGAACCGTATCGCAAGTTCCCGCCTATATAAAAACACGCTTTTAGTCTTTGCCAAATTTTCATCGGCTCGTTCTTTAATATAATCAATGCTTTGTAGCTCTTTTTTCTTCATAAAAACCTCCGAAATTCTCTGGGGAAACACATCTTAACTCTGTTTCCGAGAAACATCAAGTCCTTAAATTTTTGTGTCTGAATGATACAAAATTACTCGGAAACAGTTCCAATTTAAGGTCGGAAGAGTGATAGATATAAGTACGATGAACAAAGATAAATACATATCAATTCAAGAATTAGCAGACCTCAAAGGCGTGAGCACTCGAACGATTCGGATGTCGCGTGATAAATATGTCACCCGCGAAATTATTGTCAGGGGCGGAAAAAGTTTTGAAATTCTCTTATCAAGTATTGAGCTGGATTTACAGGAAAAATATTTTGAGCAAAAGACCCAAATAACGTCAGAATCGACGGCTTTGATACCGATTTTGCCTGTCAAAAATCTTCCGACTAAGGTTAATGAAATCGCTTTGGCGCGTTTGGATTTGCTTCGAGAGTGGCAAAAATACAGAAAACATCACCCTGAGGGTAAAACCCGTGCTGGGGTTGAGTTTATTGAAAGTTACAATACCGGCATGTTGTATCCGCATATTTTTAAGGTGCTTGGCAAAACTTCAATCGGCTCGGTTGAGCGTTGGAAACGCAAACTGGGAAATACTACTGATTATCATTTACTGTTGCCAAAATATGAGTATGCGACAGATTTTCGAACGTCTTTGACCGATTATGAAAAACAGGTGTTTTTGAAAATTTTGCTGCACCCGAACAAATTTTGTGTCGGCAAAGCAATTTCAATAACCAAGCATATTTTGTCAAAGGAGGGGCCGATAAATGTTCAAGATATGACATTTCGTCGTTATACGAATTGGTTTCGGGATAATCATTATGACATTTGGACGTTGGCTCGAGATGGTGAAAAAGCATTAAAAGACAATGTTGAACCATATATTTTGCGCGACATTTCAAAACTTAAGGTCGGGGATGTGCTTGTGGCAGACGGGCATAAATTAGCATTTTTAGTGCAAAATCCGTTTACCGGCAAACCAACAAGAGCAACTTTAATCGGCTTTTTGGATTGGAAATCGACGGCGCTTGTCGGGTATGAGATTATGCTCGAAGAAAATACCGAAAGCATCGCATCTGCCCTGCGTAACGCGATAATTAACTTACAAAATATCCCGAAAATTGTGTATCAGGATAACGGCAGAGCATTTAAGGCGAAGTATTTTGTGAATACAGATTTTAAGGAAACAGGGTTTGAGGGGATTTATGCTCGGCTTGGGATTAAAACGGTTTTTGCTCGACCATATAACGCGAGAGCCAAAGTCATTGAGCGATTTTTCAAAGAGTTTCAGGAGAGTTTCGAAAAGCTTTTGCCGACTTATTCGGGTTCAAGTATTGAAAACAAACCCGCGCATTTTAAGCGCAATGAGAAGTTTCATAAGCAATATTTCAAGCCGAATTATTACCCGACGATTGATGAAGTCAAAATGCTTGTTGATAAGTGGCTTGAATTTAAGAATTCACAAACTTGTCCGAATGATAAAAATCACACGATTGCGGAAGTTTTTGAAAATCGCATGAAAATCAAAATCGACACGGTTCGGCTCGACGATTTGATGATGACGGCTGATATCAAGACGATTTATCAAAACGGTATTAGGTTCCTCGGGACTTTTTATTATTCTGATAAACTTTATGGGCTTAAAACTCAGGTGATGATTCGCTACTCGCTTTTTGATTTATCCGAGATTAAAGTTTACACGGTCAAAAATCAATTTTTGTGTACCGCAAAACGCATAACCAAAGCTCATCCGATGGCTTATCATCTCGGCTATATCAAAGATGTTGAGGATTTGAAACAAAAAATTCAAAAACAAAAACGGCTTAAAAATAAGACGATTAAAAAATTGCAGAAATTCTTGCCGAATGTGGATTTGAAATTTATTGAACAGGATATTGAAGAAGATCTTCAAGAGGTAATCGAAGTTAAACCGGTAAAAACTAAAAAGCCGACACCTAGAGAAGTACAGATGAGTGCACCTGTGTTTTTGAATAAGTATGAAAAGTTTGAATGGCTGATGAAAAACGGCTGCACCTGTGAAGATGACAGGGTGTGGCTTGCTGAATACAAACAAAGTGAGGAATATCGAGGTCTATATGAAACGTAAATTTGTTGTAACGCAGAATGTAAAACGATTTGTGGATTTGATGGATACGCTCAAAAACGCACCGGCGAATCTGCCCAAGATGGCACTTGTGTATGGCGATTTTGGGCTCGGAAAGTCGCAAACGATTATGTGGTGGATTACAAATAACGATGCGATTTATGTGCGATGTAACCACAAAATGTCTGCACGTTGGCTTTTGACCGAGATTGTCGAGGAGCTTGATGATGTGCCGACATACCTGACTTCGCTTTTATTCAAGCAGATTGAGGATAAGTTGCGGGAGCGGCCACGGATTTTGGTAGTGGATGAGGTTGATTTCCTTTTGAATAACTCGTCTGCGATTGAGATTGTGCGCGATTTGCACGATAAAATCGGGATTCCCGTTGTGCTTGTCGGAATGAGCCTTGCGGAAGCAAAGCTCAAACGGCATAAGCATATTTATGACAGGCTTTTGGGTGTTTTGAAGTTTGAAACATTCAATAAAGATGATGTGGCAAAAATCGTGACAGAAATTTCAGATGTCGAATTTGAGCCTGATGCATTGGAACTTGTTTGTACAAAATTTAATCAGTTTAGGCAGATTGTGAAATTTTTAAATAAAGTCGAAAACGTTGCCGAGATGAACAATTTGAAAACGATTACGCTGCCGGTTTTGGAGGGAATATTGAATGAAAAATAAGATTTTGAAACTCGCGAAAAGGCTTGAAACATTCAGACTTGAAGATGTTGAATCGATTATGGGCGAAGGGATAGAAGACGTTTTACAAGAACTCGTTGAGGACGGGCAGTTGAATTTGGTTGGTGAAATATATTCATATAAGGCCGAGCGAAATTTACCCCTGCCGTTTTGTTTCAAATTCCATTCGCAGGAAAAAATTGAGATGATAACGAAGTGTTTTTGTGCCGGGGTAAAGTCAAAACAGGCGAGTTTTCTTTTAGATATCGGGGATGCGACGATGCAGAATTTTTATAAACATTTTCGGCAGATGATTTATGAACGGCAATTGAACGCTCTTAAAACGCACTTTGAACAAAAGCCGAAAACTGCCAAGATGCGGAGGTTTTACGATATACCTGTTTATTTTTATCTGTATGACGGCGAACTTTTTGTAGTCGATAAACCGCTAAAAACAAAACGCAAAAAACTTCCGCACACAAAAGAAGAATCTTTGTGGATAAAAGTTCTTTACTCCCGCCTCCGCCGTTCAATAAATCACTCTAAAATGAAACAAAACCTGGCACTGCATGTGGCTGAGCATATATTTCGTTACAGAAAAAAGCTGACTACATATTTTGAGAAATTCTATTTTCATGCTACATTTTAATTGCAAGCTTAATTGACTTTTCATTGGTCGGTTCGCAATGAGTTTTAACAATGTTAGGAACATAGTGCCTACAGCCTTACAATTACTAAATATTTATACTGGTACACAGTTGCAATAAGTAGAATTAAGCTTGCTTTTTAAAATAAAAAGATGAAACATAATTTAAAAAGAAAACCTAAAGACATAATAGAAAAATTTAAAGCGCTCTCTTCGAGAGAAGATGTTGCCGATTTACTTGAAATATCAGATAAACAACTTCGGTATTACTTGTATAGTCTTTCAGATACAGAAAAATATACTAAATTTAATATTCCTAAAAAGAATGGTGGAAGCAGAGATATTACTGCTCCAATAAAAAATTTTAAATTAATA
Source organism: Cyanobacteria bacterium SIG27 (assembly GCA_015152565.1). Taxonomy (GTDB): domain Bacteria; phylum Cyanobacteriota; class Vampirovibrionia; order Gastranaerophilales; family Gastranaerophilaceae; genus RUG14156. Next base: position 1,399 of record SUTT01000012.1, on the reverse strand, counting down.
CAAAAAAATCTTGCACACATATTATACTTAATTCATAATCCGAGAATATGTTCATATGGTTTTGAAAAAAATTATAAAAATAAGGAGCAAGAAACTGTTTATAAAGGAATCTGCCCAAACGCCAAATTACATATTAATAAAAATAATGTATTAAATGTTGATTTAAAAGATTTTTTTACTTCTATAAATTTTGGCCGTGTAAGAGGGATGTTTATGGCATTACCTCACAATTTTAGTTCTGATGTTGCTACCGTAATTGCACAAATATGCTGTACAAATAATGCTTTACCTCAAGGAGCACCAACATCTCCTATAATTTCAAATATGATTTTAAAAAGTTTTGACTCAAAAATGCTTAAATTAGTTAAACCATTAAAATGTACTTATTCAAGATATGCTGACGATATAACTATATCTACTAATTTAAAAACTTTACCTAAAGAAATATATGATTATACTCAAAATTCTATATCTACCGATTTGAATAGCATAATAGAAGATAATGGTTTTGAAGTTAATAAACAAAAAATTCGATTACAAACAAAAATACAAAGACAATCTGTAACGGGCCTAATTGTGAATAAAAAAACTAATGTACCTCGAGATTATATAAAAAATATCAGAGCATTACTATTTAGATGGGAAAAAGATGGAGAAGAAAACGCAGATAAATATTTTCAAGAACATTTTAAAAAATGTAAATTGAGAAGAGTCTTATTAGGAAGAATTTCTCACATAGGAAATGTTAGAGGTGTTGAAGATCCTATATTTATTAAACTATGGAATAAATATCATATACTAATTGGACAATCTGATAAGATAAAAGCATTAATTAGCGAAGATAAAGAAATATTAACTCTAATATCAAAAGGTGAAAATAGTGAACTAGAATTTAAGCAAGCTTATGAGTATTCCCAAGATGAGAAAAGATGCAACAATAAATTATATTACAGACCACAAGGCAAAAAAGAAGATATTCCTACAATGAAACATAAGGTTCTTAAAACAGTTTGTGCATTTCTTAACTCAAATTCTGGGGGAACACTTCTTCTTGGTGTCGAAGATAATTCTACAATACGAGGCTTGAAAGAAGATATAAAAAATAACAAGAATAATTTAGATAGTCTCGCTTTATCAATAGACCATGCAATAAAAGACAATATTACTCCTTCTCCAATTGGAAATATAAAAACAAAATTTTATAAGATTCATAATAAATATATATGCAAAATCGATATTGAACCCTATTACGATCCAGTATACTTAAAAACGCATGGTGGAATTTTTTATGTAAGACATGACGTAGAATCAGTTGAAATCAAGGAAAAAGATAAAATTGATCAATGGATAAGAGCTCACAACAAATTACAAAGAAACTGAATCGCTTCCTTCCGACTAG
>SUTT01000052.1 GCA_015152565.1 Cyanobacteria bacterium SIG27 | reverse complement strand
CTTTTATGATCAACTAAAATCTCGCTCAAAAGGCTATGCAAGTTTAGACTACGAATTTCATGATTATAAAAAATCTGACTTAGTTAAAATGGATATTCTTTTAGCTGGTGAGATAGTTGACGCTTTATCTGTTATTTGTCATAAAGATAGTGCGTATAATATTGGTCAAAAGTTGACAAATAAATTAAGAGAAATAATTCCAAGACAAATGTTTGAAGTTGCTATTCAAGCTGCAATCGGTGGAAGGGTTATCGCAAGAACAAATATTAAAGCTTTAAGAAAATCAGTTCTTGATAAGTGCTATGGTGGGGATATTTCTCGCAAAAGAAAACTTTTAGAAAAACAAAAACGTGGTAAAAAGCGCATGAAAGCAGTGGGTAGAGTTGAAATTCCGCAAGAAGCATTCATGGCAGTTTTATCATTGAATGAAGAGTAAAAATAATATTTATACTAAAAAGCCCCGACAATGGGGCTTTTTAGTATAAAAAAAGGAGAGGTTACCCTCTCCAACACGATTTAAAAAATAACATGAAAAACTTAATTTACTCCAATTTCTGTAACGCAGCGAACCGATTTTGGGTTGTATAATGCGCTTGCTTCTGTTCCAGTTGAAGCAGTTCCGCCAGCCATTTGTAGAAATGTATTTCCTTGCCCCCATATTTTAAATGCTTGACAATCATCTTTTTCATTAGCTTCACTTGCTGAAACTGCACAAGCGTTTCCACCAGATCCACTTTTTTGACTGCATTTGTCAATCCCGGAAGAAGATGAACTATCGCACAACTGCAAACCTGATTTACCTGCATACAAATTTAAAAATGATGAATACTGTGTTTCAAAATTCATAAATATTGCTAGGTTTTGTAATTCCGTATATGTTGGCAACCTCCAACTGCCTTTAGACATACTATCTGGCATATAATTTTCGCAAATGACACTCGCTGCCGTTGCTTGACAAAGAGCTCTTGTTCCGCCCGAGTATATACTATCTGAATTATGTCCTGTAGTGTATTCGCCAGCAGAAACTCCATCGTACCAACAGCAATAGCCTGTATTACAAATTGAATTTATTTTGACTCTTTTTACTGCTGGGCTGAATTGAGCTAATTCTTCATCTGTTGCATTTTCTAACGGTCCATTTGCATCAAATACATTATATTTTGACATGCATATATTTTTTGATGTTCCTAAGTATTTTTTTGGAATAAAAAGTGCATTATATTTATCGCAAATTGCTTGATATTCTCGCACTTTATCATCATTTAATCCGTCAACTGTTTGATCAGCAACACTTGTTTTAATGATTGCATCTGTTACACATCGCACACTTTTTGGGTGAAAAAATTGGTTTTCCGTTGAAACGCTTGCGCTTCCACTTGATAAACTCATAAATGAATTGTTTTGACCCCATATTGCATAAGCTCTGCAATCATCCTGTTCGTTCATTTCACCCGAGGAAACAGCACATGCTGTATTTCCCTGCCCTGAATATTGAGCACATTTGTCAACCCCTGTCGAACTTGAAGCATCACAAAGCTGCAACCCTGCCGCATTTAAATATAAATTCAGAAAATAAGAGTTTCCTGTTTCGTTCGATAGATATGGAGCAATTGCTTCTAGTTCAGCTTGAAAGGGTAATCTCCAGGCACCTTTATAAGAACCCTCGGGGTTCCAATTAACGCATAGAGCCTGCGCTGATGGAAATTGACAAAGTGTTCTTGAACTTCCGCCATAAGATAAACCGTCTGTGTATGCTCCTGCGCTTACCCCTTTCCAGCAACAACTTTTTACATTGCATACGGAATTAATTGCAGTTAATTTAACCCCAATTTTAGCAATAGATGAATCGTAAGGGTAAAACGGACCACCATTATCAAAAACATTAAATTTTGTTATGCAGATATTTCTGTTGTAGGGATTGCCGTTGTATTGTGCAGAAATAAATAAAGCGTTGAATTTATCACAATCTGCCTGATTAAGAGGCTCCCCTATGCTTGTATCAATATTATGTGTATACAATGTTCCGCTATCAACATTTGTTGTGACGCATCTTACGCCTTTTGGATTGTAGTATTCATTTTCAGTTCCAACGCTCGCAGCGCCATTTGATAAATATAAATATGAATTACTTTGCCCCCAGATTCCATACGCTCTGCAATCATCTTTTTCCATAGCTTCACTTGCTGAAACTGCGCAAGCGTTTCCCCCAGACCCACTTTTTTGACTGCACTTATCAGCTCCTTTGGAAGAAGAACTACTATCGCATAACTGCAAGCCACTTGACCCTTGATTAAGAGAAAATGTAGCAACATGGTCTTTAAGAGTCATTAGTTCGCTTTGGGTTGGCAATCTCCAAGCTCCAGGAGCATAATTTAGAGGAGCCCAATTGTTGCATATTTTAGTAGCTGCAGTAGCTTGACAAAGGGTTCTTGTGCAACCTGAATATTGACTATCTCCATTAGCTCCAATTGTGCAATCTGTGCTTGATTTTGCTGTATCTGTTGCTGACCAGCAACAACTATTGGTTGAACAAACATTATTGATATTGACTAATTTAACAAAAATTTCAGCAGCTTCAACACCTTTAATTGCGCCATCAAAAGCGTTGTATTTCATCATACATAAATCAGAAGTAAGTCCTGTTGCGGCTTTTGGAAGATATACTGCTCCAACTGATTCACAACATGCTTGTGTTGGTTTGCCGTTTGATTCTCTGCAGCTTTGCGTTCCGCCTACGCACTGACCATTTATTAAATCATAACCATCTGAGCAAAGAGTGCAAGTATCATTTTCACATCTTCTACAAAAAGAAGTGCTACAAGGAGTGCAAGCACATCCATCCCATGAATTAGCATAATATCCAACATTACATTGCTTTCCTACACATGGATTTCCATGAGGCGTTTCAACTGTTGCTCCGCTCCCTGAACCACCACCAGCTATGGTTATTGAAGAACTAGATAGCTTTTTTGTAATTGCAGGCGCCATAGCTGCTGTGATTAATGAAATTATGATTAATGCTACAAGAATTTCAACTAATGAGAATGCGAATTTATAATGCATCTTCTTGTACGTAGCGAAATATCTTTTAAAAATCGCAATTAATTTAATTTCTGTTTTTCCCATCCTCAAATTCCCAAATATAATTTATTAGTTATATTATACAACTTATAGCATTATTATATTTATAAGTCAATATTTATATACTTATAAGTATGGATAAAAACACTTTATTAAAAAAATTTGGCAAAAATGTTAAAATAGAGCGTATAAAAAAAGATTTAACGCAAGAACAGCTTGCTGAAATTATGAATGTATCGCAAAATTATATAGCCAACATCGAACGTGGCAAAGCCAATATGTCTTTAATAAAAATATATGAACTTTCAAAGTATTTAAATGTAAAAATAGAACAACTTATCTCATTTTTGGATAATTAAATTTATTCTATTCAGTGCATAAAATATACCGCAAACCGTTGCAGCAGCGATAGAAATTTCTTTTTGATTTAAATTATTCAAATATTCAACAATTTCATTTGCATTAACCTGAAATCTCTCGACTATTATTCCACCATCATCTATTGGATTTTGAATAATTTTATCATCTTCAACAATAGCAGTAACATATGTTAAAGTTTCACAAGATAATCCTGCGCTTGTGGCGCAATTTTCAAGTTCAAGATAGATTTTGCTGGCATTAAGCCCCGCTTCTTCTAAAAGTTCTTTTTTGGCGCATTCAATAACATCTTCATTTTTATCAACATCGCCAATTAAACCTGCTGGGGATTCTAGGCAATATTTTGCTTTGTTTTCTGCTGATAGTGGCGGTCTATTTGTATTAAAAAGTAAGAAATCATAGCCATTTTCGGTTTTAATTAGGGTTGTAATAACTACAGCACTATCATGACTAGCTGTGTCATTTGTTCTTCTAACGTAATACCAGTCTTTGTTTGCTGGCGATTTTGCTGATTTAAACTCTAAAAATTTTGTTTTTGAAATTATTGTCATAATTATTGCCTATTTAGTTCTATTATTTTAATCTTGTTTAAAGCCTCTAGCTTTCCTTTTAAGGACGAATTTAAATTAGAATTGATACAAATATAGTTAACATTATTATCAATTGCGCTAAGGGCATTTTCAAGGGTTGTTATGTGTTGAGCTATTATTTTATTTTCATCTAGTATTTTTTTGGCATTTACAAATGATATGTCATCTTCAAACAAGCAAACACCATCTGCTTGAACAATTTGAGCTATATCAACTCTTGAATTAATAATCAATAATGCATTAAAAATCGAGCATAGTTGCCTTAATTTGAGTGCAGTTTCAAGGTTTTGTTTGTCAGTTGCATTTTTTGAATAAAATTGAATAATTTTAGCACCATTTTTTAGAGCGTTGGCTGCTGAATTTAAAATTATATCTTGCGAAAATATCGTGCAATCTACCATAACTGCAGTTTTGATATTTTTTAATAATGCAACTTTTATGTCCATAATTATCCAATTAACTATAACAAATTGATTATAGCGAATTTTGGATGATTTTAATAGTCTGATTTTATGGATAGTGAAAAAAATAGTTTAATTACTCGTGCCATTAAAAACGATAAAGAAGCTCTTGGTAGGCTTTTAAGAAGCATTCAAGGAGACATTTATTCTATGCTTTTTTATCTTAAAAAAGATGAAAATGACTTATCTGATTTAGCGCAAGAAATTTTATTAAAAGTTAGCAAGAAAATCTATCAACTTAAAAATCCAAAATACTTTAAAACATGGCTTAATCAAATTATTATCAATTCTTATTATGATTATTTAAGAAAGCAAAAGAAGAAAAACAATTATTATGATAAAAATATTGAAGATAGAATGTTTGAAATACCAGATTATAGGCAAAATTTGTCACAAAATATAATCGATAATGAACTTGATTTAATAATTAAAAATTCAATTAACAATCTTCCGATAAAATATAAAATTCCAATAGCACTAAGAGAAATCCAGGGTTTAAGCTACGATGAAATATCGAATTTAACCAAAACTTCAATAGGTACGGTTAAATCAAGAATTTCTCGTGCAAGAGCGAAAATTAAAGATGATATTGATAAATATTCTAGGGATGTTTAATGAGAATAGATGAATATATAAGTGATAACTTTGATAATTGCTTATCTGACATAAATTTTGAAGCGTTAATTTCTAATAAATTAGAAATTAAAGACGAAATTGCTAAAAAATATTTCTTATACTATAAGATTTCATCTTCAATTAAAAAAATCAAAGCAAGAATTTTTAATCTATATTAATCCCATTTTTTTGAAGTGCTTCAATAAAATCATTTGCAATTTTTTGCTGTACTTCTTGTGGTACAACCCTTAAAAGTTCAACTGTTTTGGATATTATCGGGTCTTTATCATACCATCTAGAGCCACCATTGATTGGTTTTACCATTTGGTAGTATTTATCAATAGCTTCTTTTGAAACCTTTTTTTCTAGACTTTCAAGAAAAATTTGGGCTTGTTCTTTTAATTCTTCTTGGTAATCTCTTAAAATATTAATAACTTTTAAAAGCGTTGGATCATGGTCATACCATCTTTTAAATTCTTGCGTCATTAGTTTCTCCTGCAACTAAATCTATAGTTTTAACTCTTTGAGCGTCAATATTAAGCCCACGAAGTTTTTCAACGAAATTTTCATAACCTCTATCAATATGGTTTAATGCACCAATTTCTGTTTCGCCACGAGCTGCAACTGCCGCTGTAACAAGTGCTGCACCTGCTCTTAAATCAGTTGAAGCAACAGATGTACCAACCATATATTCAACCCCTTTTATAATTGCGTGTTTTTTATTGATTATGATATTTGCGCCCATTTTCCAAAGTTCATTAACATGCATAAAGCGGTTTTCATATAAACTTTCTGTTACAACGGAAATCCCATCTGCACAGCATAATAACGCCATAGCTAGTGCTTGTAAATCGGTTGGAAACCCTGGGTATGGTTGAGTTATAAAATTCATAGCTTTCAAGCGCTTATTGTTTGAAACTTCCATGGTGTTTGGATCGATTAACTTGATATTAGCACCCATTTCAAGGAGTTTTCCAGTAAAAAGGGTTAAGTGGTTTGGAAAAATGTTTTTAATTATGCCGCTTCCACCTGAAGATACAATAATGCTCATATATGTACCAGCTTCAATTCTATCTGGTAATGTAGTATATTCGCAACCTTTTAAATCTTTAAGTTTTACACCAGTGATAACAATCTGACTTGTTCCAGCGCCATCTATTTTAGCACCCATTGACTTTAAAAAGTTTGCTAAATCAACAATTTCGGGCTCTTGTGCAGCATTTTGAATAATTGTTGTGCCATCAGCTAAAACGCCAGCCATCATTACATTTTCAGTTGCGCCAACTGATGGAATATCAAAACAAACAATTGAACCAGATAAATTGTTTGTTTTTGCAACAACATATCCATCATCAATAATGCACTCGCAGCCAAGAGATTCTAGCCCTTTAATATGGAAGTTAACACGTCTTTCGCCAATTTTACATCCACCAGGGA
>SUTT01000011.1 GCA_015152565.1 Cyanobacteria bacterium SIG27 | reverse complement strand
GGGTTTAACTTCTTCATAAGATAAAATTCTTGAAGTAAATGAAGTCAAGGTTTTACTTAATGTTTCGTTTTGACCAATTTTATTACTATTTTGATTTATTCTATTATAATTATAAAAAATTGGTTGAATTTTCATTATTCTTTATCCTCAAAAATAATTGGCTCTAAATCAGTCATCAAGAAATGAAAATCTGATGAATGTACAAATTCGCCATTTTCTAAATAATAAGCATCTTTACTAACCATTTCATCACCCATGTTTTCGCATGCAGATTTTTTAGTTCTTGCGACAAGATGTGCGTCATCAAAATGCAAACCCTCATTGAAACTTAAAGCCCCAGATTGTATATCAGTACAAAATCCATCAAAATAAGTTAATAGCTTACCATTGTCATCAAATACATATCTTTCATCACATTTTACACTTGTACCACTTGTTTCATTATTGCTAACATAAATCCTTAAATTACTATTTTCATCATAAAAATACACAGAAGAAACAGTTTGTGGATCTTCAAGAGCCTGTAAATCAATTGAAACAGAAGTTAATTTACCTTGTGAATATTTATATAAAGCCTCAGCACCTCCAGATGACGATGAAAGCAAGTTCATACCCTGCATTATGGTAACATTTGTATCTTTAAATTCATAATAATTTACACTATCACCATAAGTCGTTAAATTAGAAGGAACGGAATCAATGGCACTAAAACTTCTTATAATTTCGCCATCTTCGTTAACTTCACTAGCTTTTAAGTGGCAAATATTATTTTTGTATTCAGCTTCAAATCTTAATTCATTACCATTTTTTAATTTTCTAGTTTGCCTTTGCGGATCTTGATTAAAAATTTTTATGATATTTAGTGCTTTTATATATTCGCTTTTTGCTATTGCTAATTGTTCATATGCTTCCCTTACAACTGCATTTGATTTTCCTTGCAATTCGGTCGCTTCAATTTGTGTTTTATAGGCTTGAATTTTAACAGGTCTAATTTCTTCATAGCTAACTTTAGTACCTGTAAATGTGAAACTATCAAATTGATTTGTGCTATTAATTGGTTTTAAAGTTGTTTTTTGGGTGTTAAAAGAATATTTATACTTAAATGGTAATATATTTTGTATTTTCATAGATAACCTCATTAGCGTATTTATATAAAACACAAAAAGCGCAAAATTTGCGCTTTTTTATTTATGAACATAAAATTAATTAGCTCGATAATCCATTTGCCAAAAATCATCATATAAAACGTCAGTTTCTTTAATATAATGACCGCCTTTATCATGTAAACGAATTCTTTGTGCTATAACACGTGGAGTATCATTTATATAAATTGGTTCATCATTAGGAGAAACTTGCTGAGCGTCTTTTTCATATTTTACAACTTTGTCATTTTTTAAATACAAACCCTCATCCCAAGTCGCACCAAACATACCGTAATCATCAACATTTGTAGTAACGCAACCAAGTTTATTGCCGATAAAATCAAACTGTTGAGCATAAGTTTTCTCGATTATTTGGTCATTACAACCTATAATAATATCATGATGTTTTACATAGCCGACATTACATCCACTAAACTCCATAAACGTATATTCAAATTCTTCATCCGCTGTCGTTTCAAGTTCATTTTCACAAACATTTGTCTTTATGTTTTTTAATTCGCCGTTACGATTGTATATATAACGAGCTTGGATTGTATCTAGGCTATCTTTATCATCATAAACATCAATTGCAACAATAGAATCACTATAAAAATTGAATATTACTCTCTTATCATTAATTAGCTCAATTTTATGTGGCCCAAAATCTTTAAAACAAGCTTTTCTAATCAATTTACCATCTTTGTCATATTCAAATATATTAAAAGATGATGTATCTTCACCTGATGCAGGACTAAAAGATAGTAAATTTCCGTTTGGCAATTCAACGCTAGATCCATCTTGACTAGCTAATTTAAGATAATCAAGAGCTTTTTTATATTCAACTCTTGCTTTTGAAAACAACTCTGCACCTTGTTTTGCAAGTTCTTGTTCTTTTTGAACTAATTTTTTTCCTTTTCTAATTGCTACTTTGGCTTGGTGCTCAAGGTTTTTTACTTCAGTTTTTGTCGCATGTTTTCGACAAAACGATACAGTATCAACTGAGCCATAATTTAACAAATTAGGAGTCGAAACATTGTTTTGGTTTTTATAATTAGAATTTATTTTTAGACTATTAGAAATTTGAATGCTATTTACTTTCATTGCAACACCTTATATTTACTATGACAGACATACAAAACACAAAAAGCGCAAATTTTGCGCTTTTTGAAAAATAAATTTATGAATTTTTTATTTAACAACGATATTAACAAGTTTATTAGGTACAACAATGACTTTAACAACTTGTTTATCAGCGATAAATTCAGAAGTTTTTGGTGCTTGTTTAGCTAATTTTTCTAGTTCATCATTAGCCAAACCTTGCGGAACATCAAGTTTATCCTTTAGTTTTCCATTAACTTGAACAATTAAAGTAATAGCACTTGTTTTTGCTAAATCTTCATCAAATTTACACCAATCTTCTTCATGGATTGATTTTGTTGCACCAAGTCCGCTATAGATTTCTTCTGCCATAAATACACAAACAGGAGAAATTAATTTTAACAACGTTAATAAACCAAAACTTAAAACGTCATTATTGATTCCATTTTCGTTTTTAGTGTATTCATAAAGAGTGTTTGTAAGTTCTCTATAGCTTGAAATTACAGTATTAAATTGGAATTCATTTTCAATATCATGGGTAATTTTTTTAATTGCAATGTGAACTTGTCGAACAAAATCGTCATCTTTTTTAGAAAGATTTTTAACGTCAAATTCATAATCCAATTTAATTCTATCTTGGAATTTAGAATACAAGCGATACACTCTTGAAATGAACTTATAGCAACCTTCTACACCTGCATCAGTCCAATCAAAATCACGAGCTGGAGGTGAATCAGATAAAATAAACAAACGGGCAGTGTCAGCTCCATAATTTGCATAAATTTCATCAGGGTCAACTGTGTTACCTTTTGATTTAGACATTTTTGAACCATCTTTTAGAACCATACCTTGTGTTAAAAGGTTTGCAAAAGGTTCATCAAAATCCAAAAGCCCGCAATCTCTAAGCGCTTTTGTAAAGAAGCGAGAATAAAGTAAGTGTAAAATCGCATGCTCAATTCCGCCAATATATTGATCAACAGGCAACCATTTATTTACTAAATCACGATTAAAACATTCTTTATCGTTTTTAGCGTCTGCATATCTTAAATAATACCAACTAGAACATACAAAAGTGTCCATCGTATCTAAATCACGAGTTGCTTTTGCTCCGCATTTTGGACAAGTTGTTTCTTTGAATGTTGCACTTGTTTCAATTGGAGATTTTCCTTTAACGGAAAAATCAACATCTTCTGGTAATAATACTGGTAAATCCTTTTCATCAACTGCAACTTCGCCACAATGTGGACAATATACGATTGGAATAGGAGCTCCCCAGTATCTTTGACGAGAAATTAACCAATCACGCAAGCGATATTGTGTTTTAAATTCGCCAAAGCCTTGGGATTGTGCAAATTCAGTGATTTTATCACGAGCACTAACAGCGTCAATTCCATCAAATTGTTTTGAATTAATCAAAGTTCCTTTTTCAATATAGCATTCGCCCTCTTTAAAATCTTCACCTGTGATAACTTGAATCATAGGTAAATCATATTTTTTAGCAAAAGCAAAATCTCTTTCATCATGATATGGAACCGCCATAACAGCACCTGTTCCATAGTCAACTAAAGCATAATCAGCAACCCAAATAGGACACTCACGACCAGTAAATGGATTAATTATATGAGTTCCAAGAGGGACACCAGTTTTCACTCTATCAGTTGAAAGTCGTTCAATTTCGGTCATTTTTTTGGCATTTTCACGATATTCTTGAACTGCTTTTGAGTTTTCTGGGGTTGTTAATTTTTCAATATCTTTATATTCAGGAGCAACAACAAGATAAGTAACACCATAAACAGTGTCTGCTCTTGTAGTATAAACTGGAATTTCAACATCTTCAAGCTCTTTAACTTTGAATTTTAAAATTGCACCAGTTGATTTTCCAATCCAATTTTCTTGCATTGTTTTAACGTTATCGCCCCAACCAGTTAATTTTTCTAAATCTTGCAATAATTGTTCAGAATATTCAGTAATTTTAAAGAACCATTGAGATAGATTTTTCTTAGTAACTTCACTATCACATCTCCAGCATTTTCCATCAATTACTTGCTCATTAGCTAAAACCGTAGCACACTTTTCGCACCAGTTTACTGGAGCATTTTTCTTATATGCCAAACCTTTTTTATAAAGTTGCAAAAATAGCCATTGAGTCCATTTATAATAATCAGGTAAACAAGTAGTAACTTCTCTATCCCAATCAACAGATAAACCAAGCATTTTAAGCTGTTTTGTCATATAGGCAATGTTTTCTAGTGTCCAAGTTTTTGGATTGGCACCTTTTTGAATTGCGGCGTTTTCAGCAGGCAAACCAAAACTATCCCAACCCATCGGATGAAGAACATTATAGCCTTGTGCTTTTTTAAAACGAGCCACAACGTCGGTTATTGTATAGTTTCTAACATGACCCATGTGGAGCTTTCCAGAGGGATAAGGAAACATTGAAAGTGCAAAGTATTTTGGTTTATCAGAATTTTCGTCTACTTTAAATGGTTTTGTTTCTTCCCAAATATCAAACCATTTTTTTTCAATCTGCTGAGGATAGTATTCTTTTTCTAACATTTTAATTACCTATTCATTAATTACTTTTATAATATCTTCAATATTAGCTGATGTATGATGAACAACAGCGTTTGAATGGTCAATTGCCGTTGTTGGGTCTTTAAGACCATTTCCTGTTAAAATACATACGATGCGCGAACCAGCTTTCACTTTGTCTTTTAATTTGATTAAACCTGCAATTGAAGCAATTGAACCAGGCTCGGCAAAAACACCCTCTGTTCTTGCTAAAAGTCTATAAGCGCTTAGGATTTCTTCGTCTGTAACGCAATCAATTGTACCATTAGATTCGTCCCTTGCAGCTTCTGCGTATTTCCAGCTTGCAGGATTTCCAATTCTAATTGCTGTAGCTATTGTTTCAGGGTTATCTATTTTATAACCTTTAACAATAGGAGCAGCACCTGCTGCTTGAATACCCATCATTACAGGTAATTTAGAAGAATATCCAGCTTCTTTATATTCTTTATAACCTTTCCAATAGGCTGTAATATTTCCAGCGTTTCCAACAGGAATGAAGTGATAATCAGGAGCATCGCCCAAAGCATCAACGATTTCAAATGAACCTGTTTTTTGTCCCTCGATACGATATGGGTTAACTGAATTTACCAAAGTTATTGGATATTTTGAGCTAATTTCTCGAACAGCTTCAAGAGCTTCATCAAAATTTCCCTGAATTGCAATAACTTTTGCTCCATACATCATGGCTTGAGAAAGTTTTCCCATCGCAATATGACCATCTGGAATTAATACATAACATTTAATCTTTGCCTTAGCAGCATAAGCAGCAGCCGCAGCGGAAGTGTTACCTGTTGAAGCGCAGATGATTGCTTTTGAACCTCCTTCAACAGCTTTTGTAACAGCCATTGTCATGCCTCTATCTTTAAAGCTTCCTGTTGGGTTTAAACCCTCATATTTTAGATAAATTTCAGCGTCTAACCCAATAGCATCTGCTAAATTATCAGCTTTAATTAAAGGAGTATTTCCCTCACAAAGAGAAATCACAGGAGTAGCTTCGCTTACAGGTAAAAATTTCCTATATTTTTCAATTAAACCTAAGTATCTCATCTTACAAAACCCTTATTTTATTTGCAATTTTGATATTATTATCATTTTGTAATTTTTGAATCATTAAATTCATGTCTTTTTCAAGGCATTCTTCAGTAATTACAATAATTGTAGCACTTCCATCGCCATTATCGCCTTTTTGTAAAACACATGAAATATTAACATTATATTCAGCGCAAGCACAGCCAATCAAGCCAATTACGCCTTTAACGTTTTGTGCAACAATTGAAAGATAATAACAATTTTTTGTTTCATTAACGTCTGTTTGATTAGCATATTCGCTATGATGACAAACTGTCATAGGAAGAATATTTGAACCCTTATCAAATTCAGCTTTCAAGGATAAAATATCGCCCACTACAGAGCTTGCGGTTGGAAACTGTCCAGCTCCAGGACCAACAAACATAACTTTATCTACAGGAAAACCGTTCAACATAACAGCATTTGTAGCATTTTTAATATCTGAAATCGGATTAGCTTTAGAAACAAGCATTGGATGAACTCGAACGTCAATTCCGTTCTCATTTTTCTTAGCTTGAGCAATTAGTTTTATTTTATAACCCAATTCATCAGCTATTTTAATATCTTGAGCGGTGATATTTGTAATTCCCTCACGATAAATTTTATTTACATCTATTCTTTTTCCAAAAACGATATTAGCTAATATTGCAATTTTATACATTGCATCATACCCCTCAACATCGCCAGTTGGGTCAGTTTCAGCATAACCTAAGGCTTGGGCTTTAGCTAAACAATCCTCATAAGAAAGATTATCTTCTTCCATTTTAGTTAAGATATAGTTTGTCGTACCATTTAAAATGCCGGCAACGGATTTAAATTCATTAGCTGCTAAACTGGTTTTAATTGGAAGAATTAATGGAATTCCTCCCGCAACAGCAGCTTCATAAAGAATTACAACGCCATTTTCACGAGCTAAATCAAACAATTGTGCTCCATGACGAGCTAAAAGTTCTTTGTTTGCCGTTACAATGTGTTTTTTATTTTTAATTGCAGTTAATAAGACATCTAAAATGCCGCAACCACCAGCAACTTCAACAACAACATCAATATCTGGATTAGTCGCAATTTGCATTGAATCTGTTGTTAAACAATCAAGCTCTACATCTCTTTTTTTGTTTAAATTTTTTACGGATGCCAAAACAATTTCAATATCGTTAAATTTTTCTAAAACTTTAACTACTCCACATCCAACGGTGCCAAGACCGATAATCCCGATTTTTAATTTATTATTTTCCATAAAAAAATAATAACATAAAATTTTTTTTGATGTAGTATTAAGTTAGAAAAAACTATATTAAAAGAGGATTTTAACATGACAGAAAAAGTAAGGGTTAGAATTGCCCCATCTCCATCAGGAAATTTACATATTGGAACAGCAAGAACCGCTTTATTTAATTATCTTTTTGCTAAAAAAATGGGCGGTGAATATGTTTTAAGAATTGAAGATACAGACCTTGATAGAAGCTCAGAAGCTTTTAAGCAAAATATTTTTGATAGCTTAAAAGCTCTTGGTTTGAACTGGGATGAAGGTCCAGATGTTGGCGGCGAATATGGTCCATATAAACAATCTGAAAGATTTGATATTTACCCTAAATTTGCTCAAATGTTAATTGACAAAGGCTATGCTTATGAATGTTTCTGCTCTAATGAAGATTTAGATAAAGAACACAAAGAAGCTGAGGCTAAAAAAATCCCATACAAATATTCAAGAAAATGTATGAATTTGACAGCAGAAGAAAAGGCTGAACTAAAAGCAAAAGGTATTGTTCCATCAATTCGCTTTAAAGTTGATTATAAAGAATTAATTTTTAATGATTTAGTTAAGGGTGAATTAAAGTTTGATACTTCATTGATTGGCGACTTTGCAATTATGAAATCAAATGGCACACCAACATATAACTTTGCAGTTGTTGTTGATGATATGTTGATGAAAATCACTCACGTTATTCGTGGTGAAGACCATATTTCAAACACTCCAAAACAAATTTTAATCTATGAAGCTCTAGGGGCAACTGTTCCAAAATTCGGACATTTAGGAATGATTTTAGCTCCAGATAGAAGCAAATTATCTAAACGCCATGGCGCAACTGCGGTTTCAGACTTCATTAAACAGGGTTATTTAACAGAAGCATTGTTAAACTTCGTTGCGCTACTTGGCTGGGCGCCATCAGACGCACAAGAAATTAAAAATGTTGATGAAATTGCAGCAGATTTTAGAATAAACGAAGTTTCAAGCTCAAATTCAATTTTTGAATATGAAAAATTAAATTGGATGAACGGTCAATACATTAAAAAAATGGATATTTCTAAATTAACAGACCTAGCTCTTCCATTTTTAGCTAAATACGATACTTCAAAATATTCAAGAGAAAAACTAGAAAGAATAATCGAAGTTACAAGAGAACCAATTACACTTTTATCTGATCTTGAAAATGACACTCAATATTTCTTTGAAGCGCCAATTTATGATGAAGTAAAAGAAATTTTAGAGGGTGATGTTGCAAAATTAGTTCTTCCAAAATTCCTAGAAGAATTAAAAACTTGGGATTTTGATAACCACGATGAAATTCACGATAAACTAGGCGACATTAGAACATTCTTTAAGGAAAATAATGGCTTTAAACCAAAAGAAACAATGTGGGCAATAAGATCAGCATTAACCGGCAGAACTCGTGGAGCCGATATGGTTGCAACAATTCAAATCTTGGGAAAAGATGAAGTCATTAAAAGAGTAGAAAAACTGGTTTAATATTTAAAAAGCCCCACAATGGGGCTTTTTTATTGAAACATGTCGCTTGATAAATATCTCATTCCTGTATCTGGAAGAATGACTACTATGTTTTTATTCTTGTTTTCTTCTTTTTTAGATAACTCATTAGCTACCCAAATTGCAGCACC
The DNA here is from genome assembly GCA_015152565.1 of Cyanobacteria bacterium SIG27. Taxonomy (GTDB): domain Bacteria; phylum Cyanobacteriota; class Vampirovibrionia; order Gastranaerophilales; family Gastranaerophilaceae; genus RUG14156. The sequence goes on along the minus strand of SUTT01000011.1, from coordinate 41,625 downwards.
AGAGGATATTCCACAAAACAATCCCTCTTTTTTTGCTAAAAGCTTGGCGTATTCAATCGCATCATTATCAGGCACCTTATAAACACTATCTACAAGTTCACACCAAAGATTATCAGGAACAAAATTAGCGCCAATTCCTTGAATTTTATGAGGAGCACTAATTCCATCGCTAATCATTGGAGAACTTTCGGGCTCAAAGCCAACAATTTTAATATTTTTATTTTTTTCTTTTAAATATTTAGCAATTCCTGAAATTGTCCCTCCAGTACCAATTCCAGAAACCAAAATATCAATTTTACCTTTCATATCCTTATAAATTTCACAAGCTGTAGTTTCGTAGTGAGCTAAAGGATTGGATGGATTTTCAAATTGCGATGGAATGAACGAATTTTTAATATTACCTTCAAGTTCATTTGCTTTATCAATAGAACCTTTCATTCCAAGTTCCGCAGGAGTTAGCACTAATTGCGCCCCATAGATGGATAAAATATCTCTTCTTTCTTTACTCATAGATTCCGGCATGGTTAAAATTAATTTATAGCCTTTTATAGCACAAACTAAGGCTAAACCAATACCAGTATTGCCGCTTGTTGGCTCAATTATTGTCGTTTCTTTGTTAATCAAGCCTAATTTTTCTGCCGACTCAACCATATTAAGTGCAACTCTATCTTTAATAGAACCTGCGGGATTAAAATATTCAACTTTGGCAAAAATATTTGCCTTGCCGTCATTTAGATTATTAATTTTTACAATTGGAGTTTTTCCAATTGTTTCTAAAATATTATTATATATTTTCATTTTTACTCCTTAAAAATATTATAGCTTGATTTAAATTAAAACAATAGGTTTTACATAAAAAAAAGAGGAGTATATACTCCTCGACTAAAAAATTGCGTAATTTAAAATTGGCTTTTGAATAAAATGTATTATTTTATGCAAAATTTTATTTATTTTTTGTTTAGGGCTTTCGCCCTAGTTTGTTTTAAAGAAACTAAAGTTTCTTGTCTACTTTTCTCTTTTGCTCCTGTGAAATCAAAGATTTCTACGTCGCCGTCGCTTAGTTAAGGCTTTCGCCTTAACCTCGGCTCCGCGCTTTTCTCATGCGCCGACGAAAAAGAGAAAAGTAGACGGAAAAGAGAAAAACACGGCTTGATTGAATGTTAGTTTCTTCTTTTTTAAATTTTTATCTACTCAAAAAACAGTCGAGAGCTTGTAATTAAGCTAATCTCATACAAAATAAGCATCAAACCAAAACTCAACAAAAAGTCACAAGCTCTCTCCGATTTTTGATGTGATGATAAAAATTTAAAAAAGGATTATTAAAATATTTTTAATTTTTTGTTTTTTGCGTGCACTTAGTAAAAAATAGTTGCGTGAGGTATGTCTGAGCGAAGCGAGTTGCCGTAAGCAACTATTTTGAGCTTAGTGCACCACTAGTAGCCAACATACAGCCGAGCCGTTTTTTCTTTTTCTTTTGGTTGCGTTTTCTTTTTCTTTTATCGGCGATTGAGAAAAGAAAAAGAAAACGAACTGGAACTTTAGTTCCAAACAAAAGATATATTTAAACATTTTGTATAAAATAATACATTTTATTCAATTTTCAAAGTACAAAAAACCAAATTTAATCTTGGTTAATTTCTCTAGCCAACCACTCATCAGCTCTTTTCCCAGTTAAAATTTTCCCATCAGCACGAATGCCATAGCCAAAAGGGTCTTCGCCAGAATTTAAACCATCGATATCTATGCAAAACACCTTATACATATCATCAAATTTATTTGCATTTACACCGACTGTACCATTAAATAATCTTGAAGTTTTGGCAGCTTCAGAAGAAAAATTATCATCGGTTGCATCACCACTAATATCATTGCGCACGCCAATATATCCAAAATGTTGTGCTGGGGAACCTTGATAAAATATTGTGTTATCATGTAAAATTATCTCATTCCCCACAAATGAATGAATCTGTTTGCATTTTACATCTAAAGTATCATCATAACTGTCCCAATCACGACGCACATATGAATAACTATAACGCTCAAAACTTGAACAATTTAAACTTTTCGCATTTAATACGTCCGCTATTGTTTCGCAAAAATATGTTGCGTTATTAACAAGGTTTCCATCAGGCATAACCCCCAAATCCCCGTCTTTATAATACTTGTCACTCGTTACAAGTTCACGAATAACTGTGCCTAGGGTGTTATGAGCCTTTTTAAATTTCATCAAATTTTCATCTGGCATAGATTGCCTTGCAACAGGCAAAAGAATTGCAGTTAATACACCAATGACAGTCAAAACTATCATGACTTCAGCAAGGGTAAAACCCTTGAAATACGCACATTTTTTAACCATAAGAACTCCATTTATTCCTCAGACCAACATCCTTGGAATGATGAAATGATAATGTAATTTTGTCATTCTGAGGCTTTAGCCGAAGAATCTATTGCAATAGGGTGCAATTGTTTTATTAGATTCTTCGCTTGCGCTCAGAATGACGCATGGTAAAGATGTTTTTGAATATCTCTACCCAAATGAAATTCTAATATATATATATATATTACAAGCCCTAATTAAAAATTACTCTAAATAATTGACAATTAAAAAACTGCCTCTTATGAGGCAGAAAGTCGGGTATAAGCCGAGTTCTGTATTAAAGTAGTTATCTATCTAGCGCGTTATTTTCTTGCAATTCCTGTTAAGGACGGAAATAGCACCTTCTTGCAAATTCAAACTTGCAGCCAATCGGGGTTTACCATACCTGATTCCTCACGGTTTCAGTGGTGAGCTCTTACCTCGCCGTTGCACAATCACTGGGTTTTACCTTTTTCCGCCTGTGGGTATCTCGCTTGTTTTCGCTTTTGCTTACGCAGTCGCTCAAAAGCTCGATTATCCTACGGCGGATTTCTAAGGTTCCAGCGTGCCTTTCCTCAAGGCACGCTTGGGAACACAGTATTCTTCTTTTCTGTGGCACTGTCCTCACCCTCACGGGCACTTGGGTTTCCCAAGCAAATTTGCTATTTAGGCTGCCCGGACTTTCCTCACCTGTGCTTACTAAGAACATTAGTTCTAAGTTTGCTCGACATGGGGTACGGCTTCGTGCTTGCCGCCTGCTCATCGCAGCCGTCGTCGCACTGCGCACACCTATGCCTTCGTCTTCGCTCACTAAGAACATTGGTTCTAAGTTCGCTCGACTCAGGCGCAACTACTAGCCGACTTTTTTTTCATGTTATCACAAAATAACACAATTAGTGGAAGTGAAAAAAAATTAAAATAGTATAATTACCTTGAATAGTAGTATTTTATGAAGGATAGTGCTTATGAAAAAATTTTTTAAAGGCTTTTTAGCCCTTGGTGCACTTTTGCTTTCATCTCTACCAATGTTTGCTTCAGAAGCAAGTTTAGTTGTTCCTGATATTAAATCAGATTCTCTAAGCTATAATTTGCTTTTGATTGGTATTGCTGTTGCAATATTTGGCGCAATTTTTGGTTTAGTTGAATATGCAAAAATCAAAAAAATCAAAGTTCATCCAGCAATGGAAAATGTTGGAGCTACGATTTTTGAAACTTGTAAAACATATCTTGTTCAACAAGGTAAATTTTTAATTTTATTGGAAATTTTAATTGCAATTTGTATTGCATATTATTTTGGTTTCTTAGAAAAAATGGGTTTTGGCGGTGTTGGTTTAATTCTGCTTTGGTCTATTATTGGTATTTTAGGCTCATATCTTGTTGCTTGGTTTGGTATAAGAATGAATACTTTGGCAAACGCAAGAACATCATTTATGGCGCTTCGCTCTAAACCAATTCATTGCTTAAATTTACCTCTAAAAGCTGGCATGAGTATTGGTGTTGTTCTTGTTTCAGTTGAACTTATATTAATGCTTATCATTTTATTATTTGTTCCAGGGCATTTGGCTGGCGCTTGTTTTATTGGTTTTGCAATTGGTGAATCTTTAGGAGCTAGTGCACTTCGTGTTGCTGGTGGGATTTTCACAAAAATTGCTGATATTGGTTCAGATTTAATGAAAATCCAATTCGGTATCAAAGAAGATGACCCAAGAAACCCTGGTGTTATTGCAGACTGTACTGGTGATAATGCAGGTGATTCAATTGGACCATCTGCTGATGGTTTTGAAACTTATGGTGTAACTGGCGTTGCTCTTGTAAGCTTCATTTTATTAGGAGTATTCCCTCAATATCAAATCCAACTTTTAGCTTGGATATTTACAATGAGATTTTTAATGATAGCAACTTCTATCATTGCTTATTGGTTTAATAATTTCGTAACTTGTTTTTATGCAAGAACAACTAAAAAATTTGACTTTGAAACACCTTTAACAAACCTTGTTTGGTTAACTTCAATTTTGTCAATTTTAATGACATTTGGAGTTTCAAAATGGTTATTAGGAGCTATGCCAAATAATTTATGGTTAGTTTTATCATTAATTATTTCTTGTGGTACATTAGGTGCTGCCCTAATTCCAGAAGCTACAAAAATCTTCACTTCTCCAAATGCAAAACATACCAAAGAAGTTGTTACAGCTTCAAAAGAAGGTGGAGCTTCTTTAACAATTTTATCTGGTATTGTTTCAGGTAATTTTTCTGGTTTTTGGATTGGTGCAATTATTGTTCTTTTAATGGGATTAGCTTATCTTGCAAGCCAAAATATTATTGATGTTATGATTTATCCATCAGTATTTGCTTTTGGTCTTGTTGCTTTTGGTTTTTTGGGAATGGGACCTGTTACAATTGCAGTTGATTCTTATGGACCTGTTACAGATAACGCTCAATCAGTTTATGAATTATCATTAATTGAAGAACAACCAGATATTGAAATGCAAATCGAAAAAGCTTATGGTTTTAAACCTGATTTTGAAAATGCTAAAAAATATCTAGAAGAAAATGATGGCGCAGGTAACACATTTAAAGCTACATCTAAGCCAGTATTAATTGGTACTGCTGTAGTTGGTGCTACTACTATGATTTTCTCTTTAATTTTAGTAATTCAAAAAACTTTAGGTGTAACTCCTGAAAGTATTTTAAATATGCTAAATCCATATACTTTACTTGGATTTATCGCAGGTGGCGCTGTAATTTATTGGTTCTCTGGCGCTTCAATGCAAGCTGTTACAACAGGAGCTTACTCTGCTACTGAATACATTAAAAACCATATTAAACTTGGCGAAGCTGACGATAAAAAAGCAAACTTAGAAAATTCAAAAGAAGTAGTTAAAATTTGTACTCAATATGCTCAAAAGGGTATGTTTAACATCTTCGTTGCATTGTTCTCATTTGCTTTAGCTTTAGCATTCTTATCTTCTCCATCTGTTAATAACAACTCAGCAGTTTCATTCTTTGTAAGCTACTTAATTGCAATTGCAGTGTTTGGTTTATTCCAAGCGGTGTTTATGGCAAATGCTGGCGGATGTTGGGATAATGCTAAAAAGATTGTTGAAGTGAACATGGAAAATCAAAAAGGTACACCACTTCACGACGCAACTGTTGTAGGGGATACTGTTGGTGATCCATTTAAAGATACATCTTCTGTTGCGATGAATCCAATCATCAAATTTACAACATTATTTGGCTTATTGGCTATGGAAATTGCAATTTCAGAACAATTTAGAGCTCATTCTAAAATTGTTGGTGCAATATTCTTAGTTATTGCATTGGTATTTGTATTGCGTTCATTCTATGCAATGAGAATTCCTGTTAAAAAAGGCTAAATAAAACAGTAATTCGTTTTTAAATCCCTGCCTATTTGGCAGGGATTTTTATATATTTTAGCTTAGGTCAACTTTCTAATTTAAAAAAATATTAAAATAATAAAAAATTTTTATATGAGAAAGTTGTTTTTAATTTTATTTTTTCAAATTTTTTCTATAGCAAATGCACTATCTTTAAATCTTGAATTTTTTCATAGGTTTAACGATAATTGTTTTGAAAAATATATTCAAGAAGCACTGGAAAACAACCACGATTTAAAACAAGCAAACTATCGAGTAGAGCAGTTTCGATATGATATTTCAACACAATTCGCTAAACAACTTCCAGAATTATCTGTTGGAAGCAATTATATTGGAGCAAGCGTTCCTACGGGTGATACGAATGTTTTAATTAAAAGAAATTCATATATTTTACCTTTTAGAGCAAGTTATGAACCCGATTTTTTATTAAAAAATAGAGATAAAACTAAAAGCAAGAAAAAGCTATACAAAGCTTCACTTGCTAATCAAAAAGCAACATATATTTCGCTTTTGACTGATTTATCTAATACATATATTAATATTTTGCTTTTTGATTATTTAATTAAAATTCAAAAAGAAATAGTGAAAGATAAAGAATTAAATCGTGATTTTAATAAAAACAAATTTAACTATGGAGTAATTAGTTTTATTGATTTAAATGATATTTTTTCTGAATTAAATTCCCAAAAAGTATTGTTGGAAAATTTAATTAAACAACAAAAAACAAATCTTTATAATTTTGCGCTTTTATTGGGTAGAAGCGCTTACGATAGTGAAAATATTGAAAGAGGGAACTTAGAAGATTTTGAATATCAAGAAAAAATTCCAACTTGCATTGATTTTAATTTGATTTCATCTCGTCCTGATTTAATTGAAATTGAAAACCAATTAAAAAGCGCTAAAATTGATATAACAGTAGCTAAAAAGGATTTTTTACCAAGCTTTAACGTTTTTGGTTTTTTAGGTTTTGATACTGCTGGCAAAGGTAACTTTTTTAATTGGGATTCTTCTTTTGCATATTTACTTGCGGGTTTAACGCAAGATATTTTTAAAGGTGGAGCAAAAATTGCAAATTTAAAAATTAAAAAAGCAAGATATAATGAGCTTTTTGAAAAATATCTTCAAGGGGAGCTAAACGCAATAAAAGAGATAAATAATGCGCTAAACTTAATCAAACAAGATACCATAGCTCAAGGTTATTCTAAAAATCAAGTTGAACTAGAATATCAAAACTATATCGCTTCAAAAAGAAAATTAAACGCTGGAACAATATCTAATATTGAATATCTTCAAAATAAAAATTCTTTAAATCAAAAACAACAGCTTTTAGCATACATTAGAGCGCAAAGATTAAATGATTATTTTACTTTATATAAAGCGCTAGGCGGGCAATTATGAAGAAAAAAATAATTATAGCTTTAATAGTTTTGCTTTTAGTTGGTTTAATTTTTCTTTTTATAAAAATGTTTAAAAAAGAAGATAAAACCTTGATTAAAACTTATGGAAATATTGAAATTAGAACCGTTGATTTGTCTTTTCAAGTTTCAGGAATAATTGAAAAAGTTTTGGTTGAAGAGGGGGATTACGTTAAAAAAGGGCAAATTTTAGCTAAATTAATTGATAAAGATTACGTTGCAAACTATCAAAAAGCCCTTTATCAAGAAGCTTCGTCTTATGCGCAAGCACGTGAAGATGAGGATAAATATAAAAGAAATTTACCATTATGCAAAGATGGAACAATTTCAAAACAAGAATGCGATACTTTATTAAACAAAAAAGATTTATCAAGCGCTACATATAAGCAAAATTCTGCAAATAAAGATTATCAAAAAAACCAATTAGATTATACGATAATGTACGCCCCCCAAGATGGCATAATTACAACAAGAGCACAAGAAATGGGCGCAAGGGTGAACGCTAATCAAGTGGTTTATGTTATGAGCTTAACTAAACCTGTTTGGGTTAGAACATATATTAAAGAAACAGATTTAGGAAACATTAAATATGGGCAAAAAGCGATTGTTTTAACAGATTCAATCAACCCTAAAACAGGTAAAAAGAAAGAATATATTGGAACTATAGGCTATATTTCACCAATTGCAGAATTTACCCCTAAAATTGTTCAAACACAAGACTTAAGAACAGATTTAGTTTATAGAATAAGGGTTTATATCTATGAAGTAGATGAATTTTTAAGACAAGGTATGCCTGTTAGCGTTGAAATTGATTTAAAGGATAACAATGAATTGCGTAGAGATTAAAAATTTATCTAAAAATTTTAGCGATGATATTGCGCTAAAAGATATTAATTTATCTTTTGAAAAAGGTAAAATCATTGCTCTTTTAGGAGCGGATGGCGCAGGTAAAACCACTCTTTTAAGATTAATTGTTGGTCTTTTATGCCCAAGCGGGGGCAATATTGTTACTCTTAATTTAAACCCCCAAGAAGAAAAAGAAAAATTAGTAAATTTTATTGGTTATATGCCACAAAAATTTGGACTATATGAAGATTTAACAGTGATTGAAAATTTGAATTTGTATTCAAAATTAAAAAGGAGTGATGATGATTTTGAAAAATTGCTCGATTTTACAACTCTAAAACCCTTTAAAAACCGCCTTGCAGGAAATCTTTCGGGCGGAATGAAACAAAAACTTGGACTTGCTTGTGCTCTTTTGGGTAATCCTGAGCTTTTAATTTTAGATGAACCCTCTGTTGGGGTTGACCCTTTGTCACGTTTAGAATTGTTGGATTTAGTTAAAAAATCAATCACCAAAAATACAAGTGTAATATGGTCTAGTTCATATTTAGATGAAGCTTTTAGTTTTGATTTAAGTGCGATTTTGGATAAAGGCAGAGTTATTTTTTCGGGAAATACAAAGCTTTTAGGGAATAATTATGAAACTTTTGAAAAGAAAGTAATTGAACTTATGGGAGGATATCAAGCTCATTCTTCCTTGGTTGCAAAAAACTATCATATTCAAGAATATAGTGAAGATTGTACTGTTGTAGCAGATAATTTATCTAAAAAATTTGGCGATTTTTGGGCGGTTAAAAATAATTCTTTTTGCATTAAAAAAGGAGAAATCTTTGGACTTTTAGGTCCAAACGGCGCTGGAAAATCTACAACTTTTAAAATGATGTGTGCTTTAATTAAACCAACATCTGGCAGGGGGTTTATTATGGGGGTTGATGTAGAACACCAAGCAACTAAAGTAAGAAGATATCTAGGTTATATGGCGCAAAAGTTTTCGCTTTATACAAGGTTATCTGTTTATGATAATTTAAATTTTTTTGCTGGTGTTTATGGGCTTTATGGAAAAGATAAAAAAGAAAAAATCGAAAGAATGATAAATATTTTTGAACTTAATGAATATAAAAATACTTTAACTTCTCTTTTGCCTTTAGGTTTTAAACAACGTTTATCTTTGGCAGCTGCACTAATTCACCAACCTCCAATATTATTTTTGGATGAACCAACATCAGGAGTGGATGTTATTCAAAGAAAGGAGTTTTGGAATCATATTAAAGCATTATCTAACATTGGAGTAAGCGTTTTAGTAACAACTCATTTTATGGATGAAGCAAGGTTTTGTGATAATATTAGTCTTTTTTATGATGGTGAAATAATAGCTCTTGATAAACCAAATGAAATAATTAAAAGTGCTAAAGCAAAAGATATGAATGAAGCTTTTATTAAAATGATAAAAAATAAAAGGCTAGAAAATGAAAGCTAATTTTTACATACCTTTAATTAAAAAAGAATTTTTGCAAATCATAAGAGATTATTCAAGCATAATGATTGCTTTTGTTTTGCCACTTTTGATTTTGGTTTTATATCGTTATGGCGTTAATTTAGACACTGTTAAAATCACTCTTGGAATTAAAAATGATGATAATAATCCTAAAATTTCAACCTTAATCAATTCTTTTCATCATAGCGATTACATTAAAACAAAATATTTTATTTCAAAAGATGAAATGTATGATGAAATTAAAAATTCAAAACTAAAAGGAGCGGTGATTTTCCCAAATGATTTTACTTCTAAATTGTTGCAAAATAAAACTGCTGAAGTTTTTGTTATAACAGATGGTTCTGAAGCAAATTTAGCTAATTTTGTTCAGAGTTATTCAACTTCTATAATTAACTCTTGGCTTTATGAACAATCAGATTTTAAATATTCAACAAAAAAACCTTTAATAACCCCCACGATAAGATATTGGTATAACCAAGATATTGATTCGCATTTTTTTATTTTGCCTGGGTCATTAGCAATTACTATGAATATGATAGGCATGCTTTTAACTGCATTAGTTATTTCAAGGGAATGGGAAAGAGGAACAATTGAGGCTTTGTTTTCAACTTCAATATCTAAAATGAATTTTATTATTGGAAAATATGTTCCTTATTTTGTTTTAGGGTTTTGTTCTTATGTTTTAAATATTTTAATTTGTATTTATATTTTTAAAATTCCATTTAGGGGTAATCCTTTGATTTTGCTTTTTGTTGGCGGATTGTATCTTTTTTGTTGTTTAGGGATTGGTTTAATTATAAGCTCATCATTTAAAGAGCAATTTAGCGCTTCACAAACCGCTTTGTCTTTTGGGTTGTTGCCTGCTATGATGCTATCTGGTTTAATTTATCCAATTTCATCTATGCCTGTTATTTTTCAATATTTAACTGCAATTTTACCTCCAAGGTATTTTATAACTTTTATTCAAAGTGAATTTATGGCAGGAACGGTTGAAAAAATAGTTATTATTAATTCGATTTATTTAACTATATTGGGAGTAATTCTATTTTTCTTTGTATATAGAAATATTGATTTGAGGCTTGAAAAATGTCCCAAAAGTTAATCAGAATTTTAGCGTTAATTAAAAAAGAATTTCTATCAATTTTTAAAGATCCAAAAAGCAGAGCTTTAATAATCACTCCGCCACTATTACAGCTTTTAGTTTTTGCCCATGCAATTACAATGGAAGTAAAAAATATTGATATATCAATTCTTGATTATTCAAAAAGCAATTATTCAAGAGAGCTTATTTCTCGCTTTTCTAATTCTTCTTGGTTTAGAAAGGTTTATTTTGTTAATACGAAAAAAGAAATGAAAGACGATATTGACCTTAAAAAATCGCAAATTGGAATAATTATTCAAAACGATTTAGCAAAAAATATTGCTTCAAAAAAACCGACAGAAGTTTTAATTATAGCTGATGGTAGGCAAACAAATTCAGCCTCATTAGCTTCAAGCTATGCAAGTAATATTATTTCATCTTATTCATCAGAACTTCAAAAAACATCTAGTGCTAGTGTTAATGTAATTATTAGAAATTGGTTTAATCCAAATATTGAATACAAGTGGTTTTTAACTGTTAGTTTAATTGTAATGCTTTCTATGGTTTTATGTTTATTGTTGTCAGCTTTATCAATTGCAAGAGAAAGAGAATTAGGAAGCTTTAATCAACTTTTAGTTAGTCCTTTATCGCATAGTGAAATTTTAATTTCAAAAACAATTCCACCTTTAATTGTTGCTTTTATTTCAAGTATAATAATTACTTTAATTATTGTTTTTTGTTTTAGAGTTCCGTTTGGTGGAAATATTTTTCTTTATTTAATTTCAACAATAGTTTCTCTAACTTCAATTGTTGCTATTGGGCTTTTTATCTCTTCTTTTTCATACACTCAACAACAAGCAATCTTGGGGGTTTTCGCTTTTCAAACCCCTGCTGTTTTATTGTCTGGTTTTGTTTCACCTGTTGAAGATATGCCTTTATTTTTTCAAAAAATAAGCTTAATTAATCCTCTTAGATATTATATGCTTTTAAACAAAGGAATATATTTTAAAGGAATGGATAGTTTAACAGTTTTAAAAGCGCTTATTCCTTTGATTGGGATAAGCGCTATAATGTTTATTTTGGCTAGATTTAGCTTTAAATTAAAAGTTGATAATTAATTTTTGCAATGAAGAATAATGTTTCCATCAACTAGCGTTTTTTGAACATCGATAATTCTTTGATTTGAGCTTCCAACCCATTTTAGGTTGTTGTCGTTTAATTCTTGTTTAAATTCACCATCAACCAATACATCGATATTTGTTAAATCTAGAGAATCTTTAATTTCTTCCCAAAGAAAACCAGTGTATAGCCAAACGGTTTTTTCTGGCATTTTTTCTTTAATTTCTTTAGCAAGTTCTAAAACTTCAGCTCTGTTAAAAGGATGCAGAGGATCGCCACCAGAAAAAGTAATTCCAGAGATATAATCAGGCTCTAAGGCTTCAAAAAGCTCTTTTTTAGCTGCTTCATCAAAAGCAATTCCACCTGATGGATCCCAAGTTTCAGGATTTTGACAACCATCACAACAATGATTACATCCAGCGCACCAAAGCACAACTCTTAAACCGTCACCGTTTAACATATCGTCTTTTGTAATATTATGATAATTCATCTTAACCCCTCACCATGTTTTATTATATTGATTTTAGCGCAATATATCAGGCATGGCAAATAGTTAAGGGGTTGAATTATTCAAATAAAGCCAATAATTTTTTGATTTCTTCAAGTTCTTGTTGCTTTACTGTTTCATCAGGTATCATATTTGCGAATTTTTGTGCTTTTTCAAGCTGTGCAATAAGTTCTTGTTTTTGTTTTTGGTTTAATTTTTTAATGCCATCTGCGCAAGGGTTAAAGTCGCTTTTTCCTGTTAATTCTTTCATAAAATCAGAATACTTATATTTAAAGCTCCAAGTATAATGATTTATTCTGCCGGTTAAATCGCTTAATATTTCATCGGCCGTCTTTTTATTTTGTTTTAATTCGTAAGTTAAAAATTCTACGCTGTTTTTCTTTGGAGCAGATTTACTTTGTTTTAATTTTGCTTTATCTGCAGCTGATAACAAGGCAAGATTTGCTTTTTCTTGTGTAGCTTGCTTAGTTTCATAAAGTTTCTTCTCTTTCATTCCTTTAGCAAACATTTTGCTCATTTCGCCTGCTATTTGCATATCAGTTATTTCAGTGTCTTTATTTTCATATTTTTTTGCAACAGCTTCTCCCATTGCCTTGCCCCAGTTTTCCGTAAATTCATCCATTGATTGTTTAGCAGAAGTTTTTGCTTTTATTAGATTTCCCTGAGTATCAGATGGAATAATTTCTAATTTTTGCATAATGCCATCAGTTAAAGATAAAATATTATCGTTTGTTATTTTTCCAATATGAGTTTCATAATCAAAGAAAGCATTGTAAAGGGCGTCAATGATTTCTTTTCTTGCAGTTGCTTTATCCGTTCCTTTTGGTAATGTTGCACCTTCAAGAACAAAGTCCGCTATATTTTCATAATCTGCATTTTTAATATAATGAGATAAATTTAAAAATCTCATTGCCATTTGTTGGTCTTGATGAATAGTATTACCTGTATCAATTAAAGTAAAGAAGTCTTTGCTACCTGCTTGTAAAGCTTCAATATCGATAAAGATGTTTCCTGGATGAATATCGCCATGGATAATTTTTCCGTCTTTGCTTACTTCGCTAAATTGTTCAACTAATATATCTTGATATCTTTCAAGCATAACCTTGCCTTGCTCTTCAGATAATTCACCGATTCCTAATTTATGTAATTCAGCAATTTTATCATATTTTTTCAATTTTTCTTGCGCATTTTTTAAACATTTGGCGCAATCAGCGGTTCTAGTTTTAAAATTATCTTCTAGATATTTAATGTGCGCTTTTAAGCCATCTTCACCAATAAACCCATTGTCACAATCCAATTCTAGGGCGTAATAATTTTTGGCTTTTTCTGTACCTAAAAGAGCTTTTAAATCATCGATTTGTTTTTGTGCATCATCAATCTTGCTTTGCCATGCTTGTACTTCATCTTCAAATTCGCTTCTTTCAAACATTTTTCCTGTTTTATAATCGATAAAATTATATTTCCATTTTGAATAATAAGCAAAATCGCTCAATGAAATACCTTTTGCTTTTTGCATTAAATATAAACCATCTTTAACTTCGATTGGTTGAACAAGTTTTGCCTTTTTGGTTACTTTTGCAAGCTCTTGTGCTGCTTTCATTTCATTATTAAAGTCAACTTCAGCTAAAACGCCTTTATAGATATTTTCGACATTATCTTTTAAGAATTGTTTTTCTTGAGGTGATTTATCAGCTAAACCATCAATAATTGCAAAGAATTTATCTTTATCATCTGTGATTTTTTGCGCTGTTATGCCATTTTTAAGCATTTTAATACAATATTCACTATCGCCATCTTTAACAAGATATGTTTCAGCTACTGTACCAACGCCTACACATCTTTGAACTTTATATTTTCCGCCAAAAGCTTTATCAATTAATGCCTGAGCTTCTTCTAGTGTTCTTGTAGGAGGACAATCTGTTTTAAGGGCTTGTGCCAATTCATCTGTATTTGAATTAATTTGTTTAAATTTAACTGCAAATAAGTTTTCTTCACTTAAAAGTTGAATTTTTTGCGAAATGCTTAAGCTTTTATCTTCCATTATGGCTTTTATTTTTTCATTGCCAAATAAAACTTCTTCTAATTGTTGATAAGAACTTTTTCCTTTTCCTAAATCCTGAGTTAATTGCGCCTTTTGCAATTTTTCAACTGCTTTATCAAGATTTTCTTCAAAAACTTTATTAAACTTACCCTTTTGAACAGCAGGAATTGCAATCGCTGCAGCAGTTGCAATATTAGTTATTGGGCTTTCTTTTAGGTTTTCAACATATCCACTAATAGATTTTTTACCTGCATTTTCTTTAGAGCCGATAAAATATCTTGATAGCGAATTAATTGCAACATAAACCGGTGCGCCAGCTGCACCTAAAGCAGATATAACAGGAACAGTTAAACCGTTAATTACACCTGTTGTAAAGTTTCTAAAGTTGGCATTTTTCCTTTGTTTTTTTGCTTGTTTTTTAGCTCGTCTAATTTCTTTTTTAGACATTGTTTCTTTGTTTATTTCAGCTTTATATTGTTTTGTTCCAATTCTATTTACTTTTAATAGCAGCCATTTTGTAATTCCGCCAACAAGCATTGCACCAAGTGCACCAATAGCAACAGCACTGCTTCTTTTGTCTATATTTTTTGCTGCAAAATCAACAATTTTTTTTAGTTTGTCTTTTTTAAGTATAAAACTAAATTCTTCTTCTAGTCTATCTAGCCAAATTTCTTTTGAATGATTTATTTTTACATATTTTGCAACAAGCTTTTCTATTCCTTGTTTTGCCCCGAAAAACACCCCAATTGAAGCAGCACTGGATGCAACATCCCCAACAGCCTGAGCGGTATTTTCTTGAGATGAGCGATATTTTTCAATTTCTTTTGAAGCTTGTTCTTGTGTAATTTCGCCAGTTTTTGCTTTTTCTAATATTTCATCTAATTTTTTAGAGCTATAACCAAGACCTGTTAAACCTTTAACTTTATCTGCAACTTTTTCAATTAAGCCATTTTGTCTTTTAGCTTTTTCAACTTTTGAAGTTAAATCAGCCGTATCAACTGTGATTGGGTTTGATACAGGGCTATTTTGCGATTGCTCTACAACTTGCGAAACTTCTTTAACCTCGGCAAGTGTTGGCTGAAGTTGAATTCGCGGTTTAATTTCGGTTTCTATTGGCTTTTTAGATGTTTTATTTTGAAAATCATTAAATGAAATAAAATTATTGCTCATAGTTTCTCCTGTATGCTTATATAAAGTATTAAAAAGATAAAAAATTGCTCTTAAAATACTCCTTAGCTTGTATTGCATAAAGTGCTTAAAAAGATAAAATTATTTAAAAGGAGTTTTATATGAAATATTTTACAAGTTCGTATATTTTTACAATTATTGGCTTTATTGCAGCTTATTTATGGACTCATTATTCTCATCCTGGGTCAGAATGGGCGGTTTTATTTGTGGTTTTAGTTTTGAGCATTTTAGAAGTAAGTTTATCTTTTGATAATGCTGTTGTTAATGCTGCAAAATTAGAAAAAATGAGTGCAATTTGGCAGAGAAGATTTTTAACTTGGGGTATTTGGATTGCTGTTTTTGGAATGAGATTTTTATTTCCAATTTTAGTTGTAGCAATTTTTGCTCATCTTGGTTTTGTTGATGTTGTGAAATTAGCGCTAAATGACCCCGATAAATACGCTCATTATTTGCATG
The DNA here is from genome assembly GCA_015152565.1 of Cyanobacteria bacterium SIG27. Taxonomy (GTDB): domain Bacteria; phylum Cyanobacteriota; class Vampirovibrionia; order Gastranaerophilales; family Gastranaerophilaceae; genus RUG14156. The sequence continues at coordinate 25,728 of SUTT01000011.1, read as the reverse complement.
TTTCACATCCTCCAATCATTACTTTTGGCGCTTCATTTTTAATTATGTTATTTTTTACATATTTCTTAAATCCCAAAAAAGAAGTGCATTGGATTAAATTTTTAGAAGAAAAATTGTCTGCTTTAGGTAATATCCATGGCCTAAATGTTATTTTTACTTTAGCTTTGTTACTGATTTTTCAAAATTTTGTAGCACAAGAACATAGATATGAAGTTATTGTTGCTGGTTTGTGGGGGATGATTATCTATCTTCTTGTTGAGGGTGTTTCATCAGCTTTAGAAAAACACGCAGAGAAAAAGCAAATGATTGCAGATTGTTCACCTCGTTTCAACTTTGCAAATTCTTGTTTTATAAACTTTTTATATTTAGAATTAATTGACGCATCATTCTCGCTAGATGGCGTTTTGGGTGCGTTTGCGCTAAGCAAAGATGTTTTAATTATCGCAATAGGTTTATCTATTGGGGCGATGTTTGTTCGTTCGCTAACGATTATGCTTGTTGAAAAGAAAACATTGAAACAATATATTTATCTAGAACATGGTGCTCATTTTGCAATTGGCGCTCTTGCGTTAATTATGTTTATTTCATCATTCTATGAAGTATCAGAAATTATAACAGGCTTTGTGGGCTTAGTGTTCATCATTGCAGCATTTATTTGTTCATTAATTGAAAATAAAAAAGGAGAAAAAAATGATTAACGAAAAAATGGAAAAAGCATTTTTAGACCAAATTAATAAAGAATTATATTCTGAATATCTTTATCTTTCTATGAAAGCATATTTTGCAAACTTGAATTTAATGGGTTTTGTTAATTGGATGGATGTTCAAGTGCAAGAAGAACATGCTCATGCTATGGGTATGTTTGATTATGTAATTGAACGTGGTGGAAAAGTTATCCTAGAAGCAATTGATAAACCGGATAATACTTGGCAAAGCCCATTAGACGTATTTAGAGCAGTTTTAGCTCACGAAGAATATGTAACATCAAGAATTAACGCTCTAATGGATGTTGCAGAAGAAACAAAAGATAGAGCTGCTATGACATTTTTAAATTGGTATATTAAAGAACAAGTTGAAGAAGAAGCAAATGTTGGTGGTGTTTTAGCTCAATTAGAATTAATTGGAGATGATAAAACTGCACTATTTGCTCTTGATAAAGAGCTTGCAACAAGAACATTTGTTGCTCCTGTAATTGGCTAATTAATTATAAAAAACATTAAAAAACCGAGGTTCAAGCCTCGGTTTTTTGTTATTTATTATTCTACTGAACCTTTTTCTAGGGCTAATAACAACTTAAGCGCCGCAATTCTTTGAGTTTTAGGGTCAGCTTGTCTTAACATTTCAACTGCTTTAATCATAACAGGGTCGTTATCGTACCAACGATTACCTTTACCTTGATATTGAGTAATTATTTCATAAATTCGCTCGATTACGTCTTGGGCAACGTCTTCTTGAAGCTTTAACATGAAATCTTTTGCTTGTTCTTTTTGCTCATCGGTTGATAATCTTAAAAGTTCTAATGCTTCTTTTAAAATTGGATCTCTATCGTACCAACGTTTGTTAAAGTTTTGTTCGCTCATAACTCCGCCTTTCTCTCGACATCAGTATATCAAATTTTCTATAAATTTTAAAGCAAAATTGTCCAAGGATATAATTCCACAAAAAAAATAATTATACCCACCCAGTTAATTTATTTTTACTTTTCTAATTTATACAATAATTTGAAAATCAAGGAGGAATAAATGGAAAATCAACAATTAATCTTTAAAACGCCACCAAAAGTTGAGCTTGAAAACTTGGATAATTTATTTTTGCAGCTTTGCACAAAAACTTGTAATTTAAGCTGCAAACACTGTTATATTGAAAGAAATCCATATAAAAACGAAGAAGATTTCATCTCGATTGATAAAGTTAAGCAAAATTTATCTTTAATTAAAGGAAAAAATTTAAAATCGATTTATTTAACAGGGGGAGAGCCTTTAATGCACCCTGATTTTAACCAAATTTTAAGAATGTGTTTGAAAATTTCAAATACGACCGTGATGTCTAATGGGGTTATGATTAACGATAAAAAAGCTAGATTTTTGCGAAAAATCGATGATGAAAGCCAGTTTGAAACGATTTATCGAATTAGCTTAGATTCAACTAATGAGCTTGAAAATGACGCTCTAAGAGGAAGGGGAAGCTTTAGAAAAGCAATTGCAGCAATTGCTAGTTTATTAAAATATGAATTTAATCCAATAATTAGCGTTGTGAATTATCAAAATAAAGAAAAAATCCAAATTTTTGAAGAATTTCAAGCATTTTTCTCTAAAAAAGGTTTTATTCTAGATGACATTAATTTAAAAATCATTCCATATTTTAAAAAATCAGATGAAATTGAGCAACTGGAAATGCTTGATGAAATAAACATTCAAAAGCTTGACTGCTCTAATTCTCGAGTTGTTTCACAAAATGGTGTTTATTCTTGCGCTATGCTTGTGGGAGATTATAGAGCAAGGTTAGGTTCGTCTTTAGCGGATTGCTCTAGAGTAAACTATCTAGATTGTGAAAAATGCTTAATTTGCGTGAATGCTAATTCAAAAGTTCAAGCTAATGATTGGATGTAAAAGCAGAGAAAAAAATCCAAAAAGGATATGGTATAATTTTATTATGAAAAATTGGATTTTGTTTTTAGTATTGTTTTTAATTCAAGGGGTTTTAGCATCAGAGCTTCAAGATGTCGGCATTGCAAAATATGCTGTTTTAGAAGTTTTAGATGATAATACTCCGCTTCGCATAAAAGACAATGAAAACTCTGCTCGTTTAACTCATTTATTTAAAAATGCTGTTTTATTTGCTGATAAACAAAATGAAAATTATTTCAGAGTTGAATTGAAAGAAAATGATTACGCTTGGATAAATAAAAAATTCGTTGAAGTTCAAGCTATAATTCCCGAAAAGCGTTTTGATAATGTCGATAAAATCGTTTTTAAAAATGAAAAAAATAAATTTTTAGCTAAAATTGAAACGCTTTCTCAAAGTGCTTTTACAATAAAAGAAGAGGGAAATAACCTCAATTTTACATTGTTTGATAATCGTTTTGACCCTATTGAAACAAAAGTTGCAAACAAAAATAATCGTTTTGTTTTGGATGAAAAAATAAATAATGAGCTTAATTTGAAGTTTTTAAACAATAAACCATTATTTGGTTATGACATTGAAAAAATTGAGCAAGGCTATCTTTTATCAATCAAAAAAGCTCCAACAATAAATAAAATTAAACCCTTAAAAGGTATAACAATCACGCTTGACCCTGGTCATGGTGGAGTTGAAAAGGGGGCTTGTGCTTTTGGTTTAGAAGAAAAAACAATTAATCTTCAAATTGCAAAAGCTCTAAGGCGAGAGCTTAAAAAACGAGGCGCAACCGTTTATTTAACAAGAAAAAAAGATAAACAAGTTGATTTATACGATAGAATTGCTTTTGCTAAAGAAAAAAATAGCGATATTTTATTGAGCATTCATCAAAATTCTCTTGCAAACCCTGCTGATATTGATAAAAAGCACGGTGTTGGAGTCTATTACTATCATCCGCAGGCAAAATTTTTAGCTCAAAAAATTCAAGAAAATTTGCTTGTGGCAACGAATTTTAAAGACGACAAGGTGAATTATGCTTCTTTTGCTCTAACTCGTCCAACAAGCCAAATCAGCGCATTAATTGAATGCGGATATATTATTAGAAAAGAAGAAGCGCAGCTTTTAGCTAATAAAAAATTTCAAAGAAAAATTGCTAAAGCAATTACAAAAGGTTGCGAAGAGTATTTGAGAGAAAGCTTTAATTAGGCAGTTGTAAATGATTTCATTACTTTGTCAAGTAATGATTAACAAGAAATATCTAAGGTTTACTTTTTTTGAAATATTCAATAAAAAATTACATATTTATTTACTTGGTTTTGTGTATCATTTAAAATTAAAATATGAAAAAAGTTTCGTTTTTAATTTTACTTTATCTTATTATAAATATTTTTTTAAATACTATGGCACAAGCAAAAAATGCTGTCATTAATCCTGACTATCAAAAAGAAGAGTTTCATTGGTGTCCAAGTATGGAAGAAGCAGGATATTGGACAGAAAAATATATTGATAAGTATAATTGTATTGCTGCAAGTATTAATTTATATTCAAAGCAGCAATATGAAATTGCTCTTGATTTTGCTAAAAAAATTAAATATATTTATAAAACCCAAGATATAAATGCCCTAGCAAACATTGCACCTTATCCAAATGTTTACATACATAACTATAAAAATAAAAAATTTATTGAAATTAAATCAAAAGAAGAATTATTAAAATTAGACAAAAGCATACTCTTAAATAAGAGTATGCTCGATGAAATTAATAATAGTTATTTAAATTGGAATTGGAAAGGTTTTATGTTCAGTAGAACAGGAATACATTTTTTTGTTAAAGATAAAGTTGATATGTTATCTATTCATTTATAATAAATTTCCTCTATTTTTTTCAATTTCATCTAATCTATTCATCCAGCCTCCAATAAAACCTTTTTGATTGGGTTTATTTTTCACAATATCATTGTAATATTTTTTTCTAATTTCAATATATTTATCAAAATTACCGCCCGATTCTTTAAGAAATTTTCTTGAATTTCCAAGCCCATGGTTTACTGTTGCATCAAAATGAACATAAGCTAAATCTTTATCTTTAATTTTATCTGCACCTGATTTTTTCCAATATTCATCATAATAAATCTTTGAAGCTTGGTCTTTTGTTATTTTTTTGATGTCTACATTTTTAAAATCAGGGTGTTTTCTTTTGTAATCATTAAGAGTTCCAATGGTAATACCTAATTTTGTTTCTCCTCCTAAATCATTTTTATCATTGCTATAATTTCCTTCTCTATCAAACATCCTAACCATAGCTTTTTTAAAATTATCATCACCCTCCCAGATTTCACTATAACCTTTGTTTCTTTTGTGTTGCTCTTCAATTGGCGTCATATATTGATTTTTTGAATTGTTATTCAACCCAAGCTCTTCAATTTTCTTACTTAAACTTTTCTCATCTCCAAGCAAAACATCGGTTGGTGTTGCTTTGTCTTTCAAAATATCAAGCAATTCATTTTTTCTTTTTTGTTTTGTTGTTTCGATTTCTTTTTGAATGTTTGATTTTTCAAACAAAATACTTTTTGCCATCTCGCCATTGTTTTTAAAAGTAAATTTTCCATCATTGCTTCTGGGGTGTTTTTCTTCGCTCCAAAACATAATTTCTCCTTTCTTTGGGCTTATAACTAAAAAAGAGCCAATAAAAACCATATTATGATTTTCATTAACTCTCTTATTCTATATTTAGTATAAACTATTTTATTACTTTGTCAAGTGATGATTTACAAAATTAATTCTATGGAACAATTCTTCTTTTAAAACGTCTAAAAGATAAGGATTTATGTTAAAATGGCAATGAGGATTGATTATGTCTAAAAACTTTGATTGCATTATTTTAGGCGGTGGACCGGCAGGGCTTTCAAGTGCGCTATATGCTCTTAGAAGCGGATTAAAAACAGCAATTGTTGATGTTGATGCTATTGGCGGAGCGCCTATTAATTATTGCGAAATAGAAAATTACCTTGGTTTTTCTAAAATTCAAGGTTTCGAGCTTTGTGAAAAATTTGAAAATCATGTTGATGAATTTGAAGTTGAAAAATTTCCTTATGAAGAAATTCAAAATGTCGATTTGATTTCACCAACTAAAAAAATAACTACGCTTAACCACGAATTTAGTGCTAAAACGGTCATTATAGCAACAGGTGCAAAAAGCAAAAAGTTAAATGTTAAAGGTGAAATCGAAAACATTGGGCGTGGCGTTAGCTATTGCGCTGTATGCGATGGCGCTTTTTATAAAGATAAAGTGGTTGCTGTGGTAGGCGGAGGGAACTCAGCACTTGAAGAAGCTCTTTATTTAACCAAATTTACTAAAAAAGTATATCTAATACACCGACGTGACTCGTTTAGGGCAGATAAAATTGTTCAAAATCGTGTGTTTGAAAACAAAAAAATTGAACTTGTTTTAAATTCAAATGTTGTTGAAATTTTGGCTAATGAAAAAGTAAATAAAATATTAATTGAAAATATAGAAAATAAGAAAATTTCTACATTAGAAATAGATGGAATTTTTCCTTATATTGGCTTAGAGCCAAATGTTGAATTATTTTGCGCTCAATTAAAACAAGATAAAAACGGTTTTATTATTACAAACGAGCTGATGGAAACAAACATTAAAGGGGTTTATGCGATAGGAGATGTCAGAAATACTCCTTTAAGACAGGTTATCACCGCTGTTTCAGACGGTGCTATTGCAAGTGTTGAAGCGGCAAAATATTTGATGAATTTAGAAAATACGGCAATAAGGAAGTAAAATGAAAGCATTAGTTTTTGATGATAAATTAAAATTAGATAACAACTATAAAAATCCGCAAATGGGTGAAAATGACGTTTTAATTAAAACCAAAATGGTTGGAATTTGCAATACCGATTATGAAATAACCAAGGGATATATGGGTTATAAAGGCGTTTTAGGACATGAATTTGTGGGTGTTGTAGAAAATGTCGGAAAAAACGTAGATAAGGCTTTAATTGGAAAAAGAGTAGTAGGCGAAATTAATTGTGCTTGTAACAATTGCTCTTATTGTCATCAAAATTTACAAAGACATTGTCCAAACCGCTCAACTCTTGGTATTTGGCAAAAAGATGGTTGCTTTAGTGAATATTTTACTCTTCCAAAAGAAAATGTGATTGAAATTTCAGATAATATTGATGATATTACTGCAACATTTACTGAGCCACTCGCTGCGGCGTATGAAATTTTAGAACAAATTCATATTAAACCACAAACCAAAGTTGCGATTTTAGGCGATGGTAAACTTGGGCTTTGTATTTCATTGGTTTTTAGAGCGATGAATGTTGATTTTGTTCATATCGGAAAGCATATTGAAAAACTTGAAATTTCAAAAAATATCGGTGTAAAAACAATGTTATTAGATGAAATTACTGATGAACATAGAAAATCTTTTGATGTCGTTGTTGAAGCAACAGGCTCAACGGGCGGTTTTGAAACAAGCGCAAGCTTGGTTAAACCAAGAGGAATTTTAGTTTTAAAAAGCACGATTGCTGCTCGTGAGGGGTTGAATTTAGCCTCAATTGTTGTTGATGAAATAACAATTCAAGGTTCTCGTTGCGGTCAATTCAGACCCGTTGTTAAGCTTTTAGAAGACAAAAAAATTGATGTTAAACCGCTTGTTAGTGGAATTTATGGTGTTGATGAATTTGAGAAAGCTTTTGAATTAAATTCTCAAAAAGGAACTTTAAAAGTTTTGGTTAAATTTGATTAGTAAATTTTGAAGTAAAGAAATATTACAAAATTTTCCATTTTTGAAATCGGGCAATTGAAAAATACTTTATTATTATAAGGATATCTATATCTAAAATTAAGGCAGGCTAAATTGATACAATTGCAAGTCGATTTTAATTTATTGAACAGATTCTTTGGTATACCAATATCAAGGATTACTCAATATGCAAATAAAGATATAGAAGAGATTATGGAGCTTGAAGCTGCCCAGGGAAACACCAAAGCAGCCGAATATAAAAAGATTTTATCTGACCCTGATAAAATCTTGGAAATTTTTAAATTATCAAATTTAGAAAATAAATTTATCATTCTTCAAAACATGTCTGAAAGCGATTTAGACGAGCTTTTACCATATTTAGATTCAGAGCAACTTTCTCGGGGCTTACAATTTTTCACTGAAGAAAAATTGATGGAATTTTGCAGAGAATTGCCTATCGAAGAACTTGTCGTAATGATTTTTGAGAAGTTCTCAATGATGGATGTTTTAACTTTAATGCCTGAAAATTCAATGAATAATTTCATCATGGAGCCTGAAGTAGAGCGAAAATATGCCCAAAGTTATTTTGAACAATTAGAGGGCAAACAACTTGAAAAATTAATGGTTCAAGTTTATGGTGCAAGTTTTAAAGATAAAAACAGAGGCGAATATTTAAAACATTTAGAAGAGCTTGATGATAATGATTTTAAAGCGTTTATGGTCGGACTTGAGCGTGAAGAAAAAATGAAAATGATTAATGGCATTGTTGCGCAAGAGCCAAATTTATTGCTTCTATTCCAAACGGAAGATGTGGCTCGCCCAATGGAAATGCTCATGAAAGAAGATAAGATTAAATTAATGCAAAAGCTTGACCCTGAGTTTTTGGTGCCAATGGTTCAAGAGCTACCCGTTGATTTAACTCAAATTGTCTTAACACAAATTGACCCAAGAGATTTTGCAGACATTTTAGCGCAAGATTTTCAAGATATTTTATCTTCTGTTGTACTGTTTTCTAACGCAAGGTAAGGCATAGATTACTTTAATAGATATTTATACATTTGTTGCAATACTAACAGTGTTATTTTTGAAGAGAAAATTGCGTTTTTATAAAGTCGATATTCTGTTATAATATCTTTTAGAGGAGTTATTATGGAAAAGAAATTTATTGATTTAGCGCCAAAATATTTTCTAGAGCAAGGTTTTTCTTGTTCTGAATCAATTGCAAGAGCAGCGGTTGATTTGGGTTTAGCGGATGAGAGTTTTGTATCTATTGCAACAAGTTTTTCTGGCGGAATGGGTTCAGGCTGTTTGTGCGGTGCTGTTGCAGGAGCGCAGATGGTTATTGGGCTTTTATTTGGAAAATATAAAGATAATACAGCTCGAATTAAAGCAAAAGAATTTTATCAAAAATTCACAGCAACCTATAAAGTCACTTGCTGTAAAGTTTTGACAAAAAATTTTGATGATTTCCATGGGGCTGAAAGGAAAAATCATTGCTCAAATATGGTATACGATTGTTCTAAAATTTTAGATGAAATTATTGAAAATGCAAAAGTTAAAAATTAAATTATTTTGCAAAAAATCCTTTAATCATTTCAATAAAATCTAAAAATAAATTTTTAATTATATCAATAAAGCTTTGTTTTTGGATTTCATCCAAGCTTCCTTCGTATTCAAAAGAATCTTCAGGATAATCTTTTGAAAAACCAATGTCGGCTTCTTCTTCACTTGCTTGCCCACGTTTAAAATAGCCAGTGTTTCCGCCACCTCCTGCGCAGGATTTGGCGCTTGCTTGTACGTTAGATAAATTTTGCATTGGTCCAAAATCAAAAGACATTAGAGCACTTCTTTCTTATTTCTACTATAATTATAGCACTTATTTGAAAGTGTTTCAAGATGTGGTTTTTGGTTGTTTAGGGTTATTTTTTAATTATTGAAACCTGCGCTCCGATTGATAAACCAACAATTAAATGTAGAGAATATATGCTCACTACCACTTGAATTGTGCTTATTAGGGCATTGGTTAAAAATCCAAAGTATATTGCAACAGCATATAAAGTTGCGCAAATTAAAATCATTAAAATAAAAGCAATTAAAAACACAACAAAAAACACTGGAACAATGTATTTTAATTTTTTAAAAAATATTTTAAATGTTTCTAGTAGAGCAAAAAATTCGTTTTTTTCTTGAAAATAGGCAATTGTACCAACTGAAAGACACATTGCAAAATAAAAAATATAGGTAAAAAAGTTAGAAGCAATTTTTAAAAATATTGCGCTTTGAGGTATAAATTGAGTGATATATAGGAATAATAGAAAAACTAAAAATGGAATAGAGTTAAATATACCTAATAAAATCAAGGCTTTAATTATTCTTGGATATTTTAATTTTGGTTTTTGAAATTCGTTTGTGGCAATTTTGAATATTTTTTTATACATTAAAAAGAATAAAATATAATATAATAAAACGCCAAAAATCCAAAAAGCTTTGTGTAGTGGTAATAAATCTGAAAAGCCAATTGTATTGTTAAAATATAAAATTGGAATAGCAAGTATTATTTGTAAAAACGCTAAAAACCAAATATATAAAGTGTTTTTTCTGAAATTTTTAACAAAAATCACTCCTGAATTTTTAAATATATTACCAAGTTCTATTAAATAATTTTTAAACATAACTTTTCTCCTATTCTTGGATTATACTATTATTGTTATGGATATAAAAGAGTTATTTAAAAGTTTTAACAAAGAAGATTTTTATTCAAAAATTAATTTGCATATACATTCAAATTTTTCAGATGGTTCTGAAGATTTTGATTTTTTAGTTGAGCAAGCTAAGAATTTAAACATGAAATATATTGCAATTACAGACCATAATTGCGTTTTAGGGCACAAAAAAACAAAATATAAAAATGATGAAATTTTAATTAAAGGCGTTGAGTTTGATTGCATTTATAAAATGACGCTGTTGCATATTTTGGGTTATGGAATTGATATTGAAAATGAAAAAATAAATAATTTATGTGCAAAAAGTGAAAAAGAACAAAAAAATGATTTAATTAGACTTTTTAAATCTCGTCATCCAAAAACAGTTATTGAAGCAATCCATAACGCTGGTGGAATTGCGGTTTTGGCTCATCCTTGTTGTTGTAATGTTATTAATTTAGATGGTTTTGTTAAAAAAATGGTTAGTTTTGGGCTTGATGGAATAGAGGTTTATTACCCATACGATAGATTTAGGGGAATTGTAAAATTTTCTTCTCGAAAATTACCATTTGAATTAGCAAAAAAATATAATCTTATTCAAACAGGTGGTTCTGATGAACATGGGAAATTAAACTAAAAAACAGCCTCTTTCAAAGAGGCTGTTTTTGTTGTTAATCAATCTCGACTATGCTTCTAAGCTAATGAATTTAGCTTTATCAACACCATCGATTGTTGCGATTTTTTCTAACGTTTCTTCTTCAACCATACTATCAACATTAATTACCATAACGTTTTTGTCAATTTCAATGTTGTTTTGTGCAACTTGCATGCCTGAAATGTTAATCATATCAGCCCCTAATATGCTTGCAACTTTTGCAACCATACCAGGTTTATTAATATGAGGAACAAATAACATATATTTTTTAGGTTCAATTGCAGCAGAGTAATCGTTGAATTGAATAATTCTTTTAATTCCTTTTGCAATCAGAGCGCCTTTAACAATTGTTTCATTTTCAGATGATTTAATTTGCACGCAAATTGTATTTCTTTCATCATTTGTTTTTGTTGTTTTAACTTCAATTCCTCTTTGTTTTGCAATGATTGGAGCGTTAACATAATTAACATCAACCATATTTGCGCTTAATACGCCTTTTAAAATTGCAATTTCAAGAGGTGAAACATCCAAGCTTGAAAGTTTTCCGCTAACTGAAACGTTTAACTCTTTTATTGCTCCAATTGATAATTGAGAAGCAATTTGAGCAATGTTTTCAGCTAAACTCATATATTCTTTAACAGCTTCAAGTTTTTGAGGTTTAAGAGCAGGAATATTAACTGCACTTGTTGCGTTTCTGCCTGATAATACTTCAACAACTTGATTTGCAACATCAAGTGCAACATTAATTTGCGCTTCATCTGTGCTTGCTCCAAGGTGTGGGGTTAAAATAGCGTTTTTACCTAGATTGATTAATGGAGATTTATCAACATTTTTTTCATCTTCATAAACATCAATTGCACATTGGGCAACTTGACCTGATTCAACTGCTTTAGCTAATGCAATTTCATCAATAATTCCGCCACGAGCACAGTTTATAATTCTAACACCTTTTTTCATACGGTTTAGAGTATTGGTATTAATTAAACCTGCTGTTTCTTTTGTTTTTGGAGTATGGATTGTTAAATAGTCAAATAATCCCCAAAAATCGTCCAAATGTTCAACATAAGTTGCACCCATTTTTTCAACAATTTCTTTATTAGCGTAAGGGTCAAAAACAACAACTTTCATACCCAATGCCATTGCAACGTTTGCAACATGAGCGCCAATTTTTCCTAAGCCAATTACGCCTAATGTTTTATTGAATACTTCAACGCCAGTAAATTTTGAGCGCTCCCAAAGTCCTTGCTTAACTGAAGCATCAGCCAGAGGAATATTTCTGCTCATTGCCATCATCATAGCGATTGTGTGTTCTGCTGCAGCATGAGTGTTTCCATCTGGAGAATTTACAACAATAATCCCTTTTTGAGTTGCTGCAGGAATATCAATATTATCCACTCCAACACCAGCTCTACCTATAATTTTAAGGTTTTTACCTGCTTCAATTATGCGTGCTGTAACTTTTGTTTGTGAGCGAACTAAAAGAGCGTCATACTCTCCAATAATTTCGCACAATTTATCTTCATCCATTGTAGGAAGATTATCAACTTCGGCTACACGTTGCACAATTTTTACGGCTAAATCATTGATTTTATCCGTTATTAAAACTTTTGCCATTATTTACTCCTCTTTATATTGATTAACCTTTTGGTAGATATGCCTGTGAATATCTGTAAGCCTGAACAAAGCCTGCCGATTCATACATCTTAACGGCACTTTGTTGATTTAAATCTAAGCTTGCATTTAATTCGTTTAATTCAATTATACCGCCTTGATGTAATTTCACAACATCTAAAACCGAGGCTTTTACAAGTGACTTGGATAATTTTTGTCCACGGTGCTCTGGCAATATTCCGATTAACGGCAAATTAGCAATTCCATCACCTGTAACATTAGTTAAGCAAAAACCGACAAGCTTGTTTTCGTATAATAAAATTTTGCTAGCTTGTGGTAAAAATCTTCCATAAATTGAAGTTGTAATTTTTTGAGTGATATCTCTGCAACCATCTGATGATGAAAATCTAACGTCAAAATTAACATCGGATGAGTGCTTAAAAGAAGCATGAATTACATCAGCCAATTCTTCAAAATAGATATCTCTATATGGAGTTAATTTATAGCCAATTGGTAATTCCATGAAATTAAATTGAGATAATTCTTTAATTTGTTGTTTATTTTTAATATCAAAAACAACAACGCCTGTATCAATAAAATCAAAATTAAATTCAGCAACTTCCTTTTTAAAACTTTCTTGAACGCCAAGCATTGCATAGCTAACAACTGCGTGTTTTCTTTGGCTTTTTGTAAGTTCCATGAATTTTTCAAAAAGACATCTTCTTTTTTCGTTAATGTCTTCTGTTCCAAGACAATGAATTACAAAAAGTTCAATGACATCAGCTTGAACGGCAGTATAAGCCAAAAAGCCTGTTGGAATTGAATCTTCAAGTAAAATAATACAAGAAATTAAACCTTTATTGAATGAATCAATAAAATCATCATAAACTAGTGGGTCAATTTCAAATTTGTAGTCGGTTCTGGCTTTAAGGCGAAAATCATTATATGCGCCTTGAAATACTCTAAAAAATTTTTCTTCTAAAACAGCGATTTCATACATAAAAGCAATACTTCCTTGATTTTTGATAATTGTAACATGGACACAAATTGATTTTCAAATTTTATATGTCGGAATGTAACAAAAAATTTAAATATACTTTAATCGTTGGTTTGAAAAGGGCATTTAAATATGATAATATGGATTTCTAAGGAGAAATTAGTATGTCATTACAAGAGATGTTATTAAATTATTATAAGTCAATTACCCCGCAAACTGTGAAAAATTTTGTTCCTGTATTTGATTATTTTAGAAAAAGAAAAAATAAACCGCCAATTCCAATCAGAGAAAGACTTTGCGAAGTTCCATATCCTGATTTAGGAGATAAAGTTGTTATGCTCCATGGGGTTAGTGTAGGTGAAATTATTTCTTTAGAAAATTTGATTAAAAAAATTAAATCAGAGTTTCCTGAATATAAAATAGCACTTACAACAGGAACCGTTACAGGTCAAGATATAGCAAAGAAAAAATATGGTGAAATTGTAGATTTTATTACTTATTTTCCATTGGATGTTTATGAATCTTGCAGAAGATTTGTTAAAAAATTATCTCCAAGCATAATTTTAATTGCTGAAACTGAAATTTGGCCAAATTTTGCTGAAGTTTGCAAAGAAAGAAAAATCCCTCTATACATTATAAATGGCAGAATTTCAGATGAATCATATAAATCATATTTAAAATTTAAAGATTTTCTAAAACCAGCATTAAGGAAATACAGCGCAATTTATTGTCAAAGTGAAGTAGATAAAGATAGATTTATTGCTATTGGCGCTGACCCTAAAGTATGCTCAGTTATGAAAAATCTTAAATTTGAAATATCTAAAAAAGAATGTGATATTGACTTAAAAGCAGGCGATGCCAAAGTTTTAATAGCAGGTTCTACTCACAAAGGAGAAGAGGAAATAGTTTTAAAAGTATATAATCAATTAAAAAGCAAAATCATTGATTTAAAATTAATTCTTGCTCCTCGTCATAACAATAGAATTGATGAAGTTTTAAAAGTTTTACAAAAAACTAATTTTAAATATGGTTTAAGAACCAAAAATGCAACTTTTGAAAATAATGATATTGTTGTAATTGATACTTTGGGTGAATTATCAAAATTATACGCATTAGCTGATGTTGCTTTTATTGGCGGTAGTTTTAATAAAACAGGCGGACACAATCCTCTTGAAGCAACAATTTATTCAAAACCTGCTGTATCTGGACCATCTATTAAAAATTTCAGAGATATCTATGCAATTTTACAGCGTGAAAAAGCAGCTTATATCGTAAAAGATGAAGTTGATATGGGAAGAGTCTTAAAAAGCTTGCTGCTTGAATCTGGTGCATATAACCAAGCGACAGAAGGTTGCGAAAAATGTATTCAAGACCAACAAGGCGCTCTTGAATTTGTTGTTGGAAAATTAAAAGAAATTTTAAAATAATTGTTTAAGGAGTTAAAATTACCATTTCGCAATTTTTGCAATCAAAATGAAGTGGATATTTAACTCCTTTTTCATCGATTAAAAACAGTTCTTCTTGGTTGTTGCAGCCTAGAGTTGCTCTTTTTAAACAGTGTTTTGTCCTCATAAGTTCGCAATTTTTATGATTTTTGTTTGTTTCAAAAGACATTTCATTAACTTTGCAATCGCACATTTCATAAAATTCTTTAGCTTTTAAATTATGAACATTTAATCGATAATCACCTTTGTCGATTGGGAATTTTGCAATGTCGATTGGCTTTTGTTTTTTTGTTCTATATTTTGATAATATTTTTTCGCTTAATTTTTCTAAAATTTCTCTTCTTAATTCATTAATTTTAGAAATAGGTAAAAATGGTAAACTTTCAACTCTAAATTCAATATTTTTAACTAAATACGGAGTTTCATTTGTTTTAGATAGTGCTTTAATGAAGTTTTGCTTCATTGTTTCTTGATTGTTCGCTAATTCGCTATATTCAAAATCAAGCTCAACTTTATTGTTAAATTCATCAAAAACTTTAATTTTATTTTCATAAATTTCAAATGAAACATTTAATTTTCTTGTGTTTTTTGAGTTTTCTAGAGTTTTATTAAATTCAATATCTAAGTTTCTATAAATTTCTATTCCTTTTTGGATGTTTAATTTTTTATTTGGATAAATTTTAATCCCATCTTTTGTTTTTTCGCATTTGTTAACTAAACAACCAACAAATTCTTTACCTGAAATAAAGCATAAACCATCTTGCGGAATAATTTCTTTTTTTGTTTTAACAACAAAACATTTATCATTTGAGCTTATAACTGTACCAATGCATTCTCCAATTGATTTTGGAGTTAAAAAATTATAGATATTGTCTTTTTTGTTAAATAAATAATCATCACAAAAGCCACGATTAAATGTTTTATCGGGGTTTGGAGTAAAATCTGCTATAACAGTTCCATGGCTTTGGCGAGGATATTTTTTCAATAGATTATGATAAAAAAGAACAGTGTTTTTTACATAATTTTCATCTTTTAATCTTCCTTCAATTTTAAAGCTCATAACTCCTGCTTTAATTAATTTATCAAGATGATTAGATAGATTGTTATCTTTTAAAGATAATAAATATTGGTTTTTTAATATTGTTTTTCCATTTTTATCAATAAGCGAATATTTTTTCCTGCAAGCTTGAGCGCATTCACCCCTATTAGCGCTTCTTCCTCCGATATATGCTGACATATAACATTGGCCAGAATAACTTACACAAAGTGCTCCATGGATAAAGTGTTCTAGTTGAATATTTGTATTTTTTTTGATTTTTTCGATTAAATCTAAGTTAGTTTCTCTTGCTAAAATGACTCTTTTTAAACCAATTTCTTCAAAGAATTTTACTTTTTCAATATCTCTAATATCACACTGAGTGCTTGCATGAAGTGCTATTGGTGGAAGTTTATTTTCTAATGATAATTGTAAAATTCCAAAATCTTGAATGATTATTGCATCCACTTGAATTTCATATAATTCGTTAATTAATTTTTCACATTCAATTAGTTCATCATCATCTAAAATCGTATTAATTGTGACATAAACTTTGACATTAAAAAGATGAGCAAAATCAACAACACGTTTAATATCATCAAGAGAATTTTTGGCATTAATTCTTGCGCCAAATTTTGGAGCACCAATATAAATTGCATCAGCTCCGCAGTTTATGGCGCTAATTGCAGTTTTGTAGTTTTGTGCAGGGGCTAAAAGTTCCAGTTTTTCCATAAAAATAGTTTACCTTAAAAATCAAAAGTCGGGATAAACCCGACTTGGTATAAATTGGCTTATGCCATAATGTCTAATTTTTGACCATTTTTTGTAATTGAGCGAACTTCATTACAATCAATGTTTAACTTTTCTCCACGAGATGCAAAATTCAAAGAATTTCTATATGTCATCTGTGGATTAAGTGCAATCGGATTAGACATCATTGTTCTTGATGCAATAGCCTTGATTGGTTGAATCATAGACCCTCCTTTTCGCACACTTACACATGTATTATACCATAGACGATAAAACACCTCAACGTTAAAAATTGCCATTTAAAATAAAAAATAATTCTTTATAATTATTAACTTTAGTAAATTTATACAAATGTACTAATTCTAAATGATTATTTTTTATTATAATTTATGGTATAAGTAGAAGTAAGAATATAAAAAAATAGAAAGTCGGAGGCAATAAATTACTATGGTACAAAAAGTAGGACAATTTGTCTTTATGTTACATTCGCATCTGCCATATTACAGAATGGCTGGTATGTGGCCTTTTGGTGAGGAGTGTTTATATGAATGTATGGAAGAAACATACGTTCCATTGTTAAACATGATTTCAGAATTATACGACGAAGGAATTAAAGCAAAATTAACTGTTGGAATTACTCCGATTTTAGCTGAACAATTAAATGACCCACATTTACAACAAGGGTTTATTGAATATCTAGATGCAAGAATTAAAGCAGTAGCCGAGGATTTAGAGCGCTATCCAGATCCAGAAGTAGCTCATTCTCAGCACTTAAAATACTTAGCAAAATATTATTTTGATTGGTATAACAGGATTAAAGACCTATTTATCAATAAATTTAATAGAGATTTAATTTCTGGTTTTAGAAAATATCAAGATTTAGGTTGTATTGAAATTACAACTTCTGGTGCAACCCATGGTTTCTCTCCATTGCTTGCAACAGATACAAACTTAAACGCTCAATTTAAAGTAGGTTCAGACACAACTAAAAAACTTTTTGGCAAAAAAGCTAAAGGATGTTGGTTGCCTGAATGTGCTTATAGACAAGGCTATGAATACATTGGAAAGGACGGCAAAAAACATTGGCGTCCTGCTGTAGAAGTAACTTTACAAAACAATGATATTGAATATTTCTTCACCGAATCACACGTGATTGAGGGTGGAAACTCTATCGGAAACCGTAGAAATATCGGAGTCTACGGAAATATTGAGTATATACCATTACCAAAAAGAGAGGCAACCGGATATGACACATATAGTGCTTATTGGTTACCTGATGCACAAGTTGCCGTGATGGGTAGAAACGATAGAGCTGGATTCCAAGTTTGGTCAGCAGCTGATGGCTATCCTGGAGATGGATGTTACAGAGAATTTCACAGAAAAGATTGCAACTCTGGCATGCACTACTGGAGAATTACTTCATCAACTACTGACCTTGGGGATAAAATGCTCTACGACCCAGTATTGGCGATGAATCAAGTTAATTCTAACTCAGACCATTATACAAACTTGATTTACCACTTGTTAAACGACTACAAGAAAGCAAACAACAAAGAAGGTCTTGTTATGGTTTCATTTGATACAGAACTATACGGACACTGGTGGTTTGAAGGTATTGAATTTATTAAACAAGTAATTAAAAAATTAAATCAATACGTTCCAGAAGTTGAAATGATGACAGCTGGTGAATATCTAAAAGCTCATCCACCAACAGAAGCAATTCAAATTCCTGAATCTTCTTGGGGTCAAGGCGGACACTTCTGGGTATGGCAAAACCATTTAACAGAATGGATGTGGCCAATTATCCATGCGACTGAAAAACGTATTATTGATATTGTTTCAAAATATGATAAAGTTCCAGAAGATAAGTTAATGTTAAGAGCATTAAATCAACTAGCAAGAGAAGAATTGCTTCTTCAATCTTCAGATTGGCCATTCTTAATTACAACATGGCAAGCTAAAGACTATGCTACAGATAGATTTAGAGAACACGTTGAAAGATTTGAAACTATCGCTGATATGATTGAAGCTGGTCATATTGATGAAGAAAAATTAGTTGCAATTGAATCAATAGATAACTGTTTTGCTGATATTGACTATAGAGTTTATTCTCCAATAGATGAAGGTCTAATTCCTCAACAATCAACAAAACTAGCTCCACTTTACGAGGGCAGAGTTGAACAATTTGCAGCAATTAATAAAAAATAAAATTAAGTTAATAATCTAGAAAGCTCTCCTGTTGGAGAGCTTTCTAGATTAAATAGCTATAAATATTACCAGCGATATCCATAAGAAGAATACTTCTTCTCAATAGATACTCCTCCATAATCAATTATTGTTCCATTAATTCGATTTTCAGGTTTTCTATCTCCGTATGTTATATAGTATTGACCGCTTGGGTAGCTGTTTTTGATGGCTTGTGTGTTTTCATCTATAAATTGAGTTACTAAAAATCCATCACGCATTGGATATGCAGCAACTTTTCCAAAATGCATATGCACAAATTGATTGCTATGTTTATTTAAAAATAATCCTGCTTGAACTTCAAATTCAACGCCATTATCTTTGATAGGGGTGTATTCTCTATTTAAATGAAATAATTTAAGACAAACAGGTTTGCAACCTGCAATTGAAATTTTATATCCTGACCCATATAAGCCTTTACCAAGCATTTCGACTTTAACTTCTTTGTTGAGCAGGCTGGTTAGTTCTTTCTCAAACTCTTTTATATTTCTTCTGCCTTGGAACGACTTAATTGCTTTATAAATTTGTTTTGTTGTTTCTTCTTTGTTCCAAACATTTGTAAACCATTCATTTGGAATTTTTCCAACTTCTCTTCTGGTTAATGGATGAGCAATCAAAAGTTCTCGCAATGATTCTGTAAAATTATTTTGAAGATATTCTGTCAAATCGCCCAAGTCTAAAGTTTCTTTATTAAACCTTGTTGTACCGTTTTCAAAGTGCCATTTTATAAAAGTAATCAATTCCTCACTTGTATAACGAGTCATATGAGGTGCGATTTCTTTTAATCTATTGAAATCAATTTTACTTGCATATTGGGCAAGTTTTTGTATTGACTCAGCATAATAGCCGGAAGTTAAATTGCTTAATTCATCCATGTATTTTTTTGTTCTTATGGAATTTTTTCTAATGACTGAATCAAGCATTGAGGCTGCTTTTATATATTCTTGCACATCTTCTTGCTCTATTCCTTTGCGATTTATTTTATGCGCCAAAATTGCACTTATTGCTCTTCCATGGCCTTGTTCGATTAGTTTTCTGTATTCATATTCGCATTT
The DNA here is from genome assembly GCA_015152565.1 of Cyanobacteria bacterium SIG27. Taxonomy (GTDB): domain Bacteria; phylum Cyanobacteriota; class Vampirovibrionia; order Gastranaerophilales; family Gastranaerophilaceae; genus RUG14156. The sequence goes on along the minus strand of SUTT01000011.1, from coordinate 5,852 downwards.
CTCTAAAGGTATATATAAATATTGTGTACTTATACCTTGATTTGCAAGCGCTATATGTTTTTGAGCGTTATTGTAGTTTTTGTCTTTTGGGTCTGTGTATCTTCTTATGCCTTGGTAATCTACTCCTTTTTTTAGCATATTTGGAATTTTTTGAAATTCGCTTTCTTCTAGCCCTGCTAAACTGCAAGCTGCTCCTAGCGACAAATTGGTTTTCAACAATTTAACCAAATGAACAAATTGTTCATCAGGTAATTTTGATAAATTTATTGCATCTTTTGAATTCAATTTTTTCTTTACAAGATAAATTGCTTTATCGAGCTCTCTTTTTGGTAATTTTAATGCTTCAAGAGCCCCGCTATGAGAAAAGCCAAGTTCAATAAGTTTTTTTACTTGTTCTTGCGTTTCTTCTGCAAGTCCAGAATATTTAAAAAAAGTTTCATCTGAAACCATATCTTGTGCTTTTTCAATAAATTCATTATAGCTCCAATCGTAGCGCATTATGCCATCTTCTTCCCAAGGATGTAGATTTGGTTGAAATAGTCGAATTATTGCACGTTTTTGCTCGGGAGTTAATTCTTTTGCTTTTATAGCAAATAAGTTTTTCTCATTTGCGCAAAATGACATGTTGCTATTTTGTTTTTTTGGATGATTTGCAATCAAAGATACTTTTACAATTTTCATAAATTCATAAAACAAATGAATATGAAAAATTGCTAAAATATAATAAAAGCTCTCCTGTTGGAGAGCTTTTATTATAAATAGCAAAAAAAATTTTTTACAGGTATTATATAACCAAATATCAAGTTAAAGAGGTTACAAGATGAAAGTTCAAGCAGTTAATTTTAGGCAATATACGCCACATTTTAGTGCAAATTATTCAAAAGAAAATAACGTAGCAATTTTAGGGAGTTCAAAATATACAGGTACAGAAGTTACTTGGGATGCTATGGATCAAGCTGCAAGAATTGCAAGAAGTATTGTTTTATCAGGCAAAAACGTTATAACTGGCTGCGGTTCTGATGGCGTTATGGGAGCTGCATATACTAGTGCAGCAGAGCATTCAACAAAAGATGAAAACGGCAGACCCGAACAAAATGTCGTAATTTTAAAAAGACCATTTTGGGGAGATGAAGATTTTACTAATTGCACAATTTTTGGTTCAGAAAAAACAGAAGCAGCTAGAATTGAAAGATTTATAGAAACTGCTGATTCATTCATAATTTTCCCTGGAGGTCCTGGAACACTTCAGGAAGCAACAACATTAATCTCAAACAATTATTATAATAAAGAAAATGCTAAAAAGATCTATTTAGTTGGTTCTGAATATTTTGAGGGACTAGATAGCCAATATTGGGATATGTATATGCAAAAATTAATTGATTGCACACCAGATGAACTTTATACAATTGTTGATCATGTTTATGAAATTACTGAGCAAATAATATCACCAGCCAGTGATTTAGCTTTTAAAGATAAATAAGTTAAAGAATTTAGAGAAACGATAACAATAGGTCCAAAAACAAGTCAACTTGATAAAAAAAATAATGATAGGATAAATAATGAAAATATCACCAATTAATTTAATCAACTACAAAGTAATTAGCAAAAATAACTTAAAAATTCAAAATAAAAATAATTCATTTAGCAGTGAATATTCAACAAGTTCAACAAATTCAAAAAACATTAATTTTAGAGCAAGTGTAAATATTAAAGAATTACCTTTAGTTGATGAAATTGAAGATGTTAAAAGCCAAGCGGCTGATTTATATTCAAGAACTCAAGTAGTTAAAGCAAGCGCTTTTGAAATTAAAAAAGAAGTAGATGAAAATATTAAAATGCTTGAAAAATTAGCTGAGGGTAAATCTAAATTTTCAATTAAAGCCAATGATACAAGATATTTTCTTGAAACAAAACGCCTCCATGATGAAGAATATATTGATTTTTGGACACAATATTCATACAAAGAAAAACAAAATGGCGAAGTTGTAAGAATTGTTGAAAAAAGAGGGGATGATAAGCAAATGACTATTATCGATATCAACCCTGAAACAGGAATAACGGATTCTTATACTTTTACAAATGGAATTTTGCAAGACGCTCAACTTGGCTTAAATGAAAAAAGTGCTCTTTTTGGCGATTATGAAAAAATACATTATGATATGATTGACGGAACTCCAAGAAGTTACAAAAAATTTGGCAAAACTGACTATGAAGTTTCAAAATATGCCACTTGGGATGATGACGGCTCTTTAGAAGTTTTTGGCGCAACTGTTTATAAATGCTGTGACACATTTGGTGACTATAGCGGAAAATTTTATCAATTTGATGATGGTAAATTTGTAAGGGTTAAAGATACTCATCATATTTACTAAGATTAAAGCCCCGTTCAGGGGCTTTAAAATTTACAAATAAAAAAGCAAGTTATTTTTTGTTCGATTTTTGTATAAAAGTAATCTTTATCAGGTTTAATATGAAAATTAATCCCCTAAAACAATCGCTATATTTAAAACCTACTTTTAAAAGTAACAATAAAATTAATGAAGAAAAAAATGCACTAAATTCTTTTTCTTTAAATTCAAACCCCATTGCGCAGTTAAACAAAGCTCAAATTGCTTTTGGTGCAATGAAAAAATCACAATTTAACGGGATTGATTTAATAATGATTGAAAGAACAAAAGCGCCAATTCAAAGCTTCAGTACAAATCAGGATTTACAAAGCTATTGTCAAAAAATTTTAGATGAAAATTATTTAGGAGAAAAAAATTTATCAAGGTTAACTAATTCAATAGATGATGAAGCTCAATCACACAAAAGAGCAATTTTAAATAGTTGGATTAAATATGTTACAAAAGAAAACGATGCATATACTCCTGCAATTGCGCTTTTTATTTTATCTTCAATAACTAAAAACTTAAATCAAGATACAAACTATCTTCCGCCAACGCTAAACAGGGGGGTTTTGGCTTCAACAATAGCTGAAATTGTTGAACAAACAAGAAAAAACAGGAAATTTAATCCAAATTTTGAAAAAACATATAAAAATAATATTCAAAAATCAATTTTTGAAAAAGAAACCCAACTTGACCCAAGTTTAACAGGTTGGGTCAAAATTCCAAGCAGCAAAAATGACCCAAATAACTTTGAAGCTAACGTTTTAAAACTTCAAACCCTATCTCATAATAGCTGGTGCACTAAGACTTATAATGCAAGGCCATATCTAAAACAGGGCGATTTTTGGGTATATTTAGAAGAAGGTAAACCAAAACTTGGCGTAAGGTTTAATAAAAAAGAAATAGTTGAAATTCAAGGCGAAAAAAATAATTCTGAAATTCCCGTTAATTATCATCAAATTATCCATTCGTTTATTGATGAAAATAATTTTTCTGTTTCTTTTAATATGCACGAAGCAATGAATAGATTGGACGAGAAAAAAGAAGCGCTTGATGAAATAATTTCAAAAATAGGGCAAGGTGCAATTGAACAAAAAGATTGGGAAAAAATTCTTCCTGCTTTTGGAATAGAAGTCAAAAAAGATGAAAACGGAATGTTGATTTTATCTCGATATTTTCAAATAAGTAAAAACAATATTAGCTTAGAAGATTTAGGTTTAAAAGATCAAGACATATTTAAAAACGTAATCAAGATTGATGGTGACGCTTATTTTACAAGAAGCGATGTTGAAAATCTAGGAAGTTTAGAAGAAATTACAGGGCATGCAGTGTTTGATTTTTCCAAAATAACTACATTAGCAAATTTAAGAAGAATTGGAGGACATGCCCATTTTATACACGAATGCAATGTCGAATCGTTAGGCAATTTAGAATACATTGGAAAAAGCGCAAATTTTGCAGATGTTCCACTAACATCTCTTGGAAATTTAAAAGAAGTTGGCGGCGATTTAGCTATTCAAGCAAATTCTAAAATCGAATCATTGGGCGAATTAAGAAAAATTGGTCATGGACTTGATGTTAAAAATGAAGCTTTAGAAAGCTTGGGAAAACTTGAAGAAATTGGGGGAAGCTTAAGGCTAACTGGAAGCGAAGTTGTTGACCTTGGGCGATTAAAAAGAATTGAGGGAAATGCATTATTTTCAATAGATCTTGAAGATATGGGAGAGCTTGAATATATTGGCGGATGGGCAAGATTTAACGGCACAGAAATAAAGAGCTTAAAAAACCTCAGAACAATTGGTGCTTGGGTAGATTTTGAATATTGCGAAGTGCAAGATTTAGGAAAATTGGAACATATTGGAGGACGAGTTCGCCTTGGCGGAGGATATTTGGTTGAAGACGATTTCAAAAATATTCAACATGGTGAATTTACCCATGTATAATTAGCAAAAAATATTTTTTACAAGCGTTATATAAACAATATCAACAGGAGAAAAAAATGAACATACAATCAATTAGCTTTGGCGCAAAGCATAGACCAAATTATCATAGACCAATGTTACCTAAAAACAATTCGCATGCTTCAAATGCAACACTAGAGCAGGCAATTAAAAAATATGAACAAACAATTAAAGAAGACAGAACAACACTGCCTTGGGCACCTGATTCAAGAATTGATACTCCTGCAATGGAAGAATTAAGAGAAATTGGGCAAAATGCACTAAATGTTCTTCCAATGATTAAAAATACTGCTAGTTTTGCACAAAATAAAGCAAAAGATATTTCTTGGGAAGCAAAACAAATTCAAGCACAAACCGAAAAATTAGCAGCTAAAGTTAAAGAAACGCAAGCTTGGCAAGATTTCGTTGTAGATGAAAAATCTTATACAACTGAAGTAAAATTAGATAAAAAAATATATGATGTTGAAATTTATGCTGATGGTAGCGCAACAGCAATCGAAAGAGTAACTTCTCAAAAACGTCCTTTAGTGAAATACGAACTTGAAACTTTTGGAAGAGATGTTTATAAATTTGATGTAAAAACTGGAAAAGTGAGCTACTTTGCACAAAAACAAAAAGAATATCATGAAGTTGTATCAGCTGAAAAAGAATATAAATTTGAAGATGGGCTTTTATTTGAATATAATGAAAATGCTTCAAAGGGCGAATTTGAATTAATACCTCAACAATTTAGATTTTATAAAGATGGTAGTTTATTTACTTTTGCAACAGCAGCTAAAACAACTGGAACAAAAACTCCAGTCGAATATTGGTTTCCAAGAAGAGAAAAAACCACAGAGCGTTTATTTATCTTTGATAGAAATGGCGTTTTGGAAACTTTTGCAAGTGGTTTAAAATATCAAAATAATGGTGTAGCTACAGCTAAAAAACTTTATAGTTTTGATGAAAATGAAAAACTAAATACTTTTGAAAATGATGTTGTAGCTAGGTATCAAGTGCTTTCGCCATTTGCAGATAGAATGTATGAAATCGGCAAAAAAGCAGAAAAATTAACACTTGAAGAAAGAGAAGCTCTTTTTGCAAGAGGTTGTTATGATAAACATTCTAGAGAAAAAGTAGTTTTCTTAAATGAATTTTAGTAAACAAGAATTAATAAGCAGAAATATAAACCAAAAACCGACTCATTGAGTCGGTTTTTGGTTTATTTCTTAATAATATTAGCAATAACTTCAACTAATGTTTCAAATGCTGTTCTTGGAACTTCTAAAGCCATTTTTCCACTTGCTTTCATTATGTCCACTATATCGCCTTGTGGATTTTTGGCAAGTTTAGCTGAAAAATCATTTATTCTTTGAGTAGCTCTTTGAGCTGCTTTTGAGTTTTCTATTGTTTGGCTTATTTTGTTAAATGTTGTTTGAATTTTCATACATTACTCCTTTTTAAATTATTATATTTGTTTAAAACTTCTAATAAATAAAAAATTCGTTTTTTTTTTTTTTTT
>SUTT01000010.1 GCA_015152565.1 Cyanobacteria bacterium SIG27 | reverse complement strand
GGGCACTTCCATTTTCTAAACTCACTAATGTTCGTTAAGAAAATTTTGGGCGTCCTACGGTGGCTATCGACTGCGCTAGCTTCACTTTCTCAACGAAAGTTCGCTTGCGCACCGGCTTACGCATTTTAAATTACGCAAATTTTTTAGCCGAGGACGAAAGTCCTCGTTTTTTTAACAACATATTAACTTTTGTAACAAAAATAATAAAAGCCCTAAACTTCTAACCAATACTGCCGACAAATTAATTAAGGCAGAAAGGTGTATATAAGTTATGAAACGTGGGAAAACAACATTTGATGAAACTCAACTTGCTTCTTTTTTAAGAAACGAGCTTTTGAAAAGTAGCGAAGTTAAAGCATCACCAAAACAAAAAGATTTACAAGGCTTTGAATATATTTCAACAGCTAAACAGCCCTATATTTCGCCAATTATGACAATGAGCGAAGATGAAATTTTAGCTTTTGTTGAAGAATTTGAAGTAAATGAACTTGCAACTTTAACTGTTGCAGAATTAAATCGTATTGGAGAGGTTTTAGGAGTGGAACCTAGAATCTTATTAGGCGAGCAAGACTAATTTTTCAATTAGTTCTATCTCGTTGTTGTCAGGGTCAAGCAAGAATGATATTCTTGTCTTGACTTCTGGCATATAAAAAGGTTCTATTTCCCAATTATATCCCATTTCTTTTATTTTTTTATCTATCTCATCTAAGTCTTCGCACTCAAATGCAAAGTGCCCAAATGTTCTTCCTTGCGAATATCCATCTTGCGGAATTTCATCGTTGATTGTTAATTCGATTTCAACTCCTGTATTTTCATCCACAAGATATTGCAAATAACAATCTTCAAGGCGAATTCTTTTTCCTTTTTTAAGACCTAAAAGGTCACAATAAAAGCGAATTGATTTCTCTTCGTCTTTTACTCTAATCATTGAATGTAGAAATTTCATATTTTCCTCTTAAACTTTTCTTCTACATTTTAGCATATTTTTTAATTATTTTTCTTCTTCAATATCCCAGGGTTCAATCAATTCTTCGTCTAAATTATCTAAAAATCTTGATGGTTTAGTTAAAATCATCTGTGTAGCGTAATCATACATATCAATTGGATAGCTAATAAAAAGTCTTGATTTTGCCCTTGTTGTTGCAACATACATTAATCTTAACTCTTCTTCCATTTCATCAACTGAATTAAATGAATATGCGCTTGGAAATCTTCCATCAACCGCACCAATTATAAAAACACTATCCCATTCAAGTCCTTTTGCACTATGAATAGTTGAAATTGTCAAACAATCATCTTTAATGTTTCTTTTATACATTCCCTCGACTGAGGCTTCTGGAGGTTCTAGTGCTAAATCAGATAAAAAATTATCAAGTTTTTTATATTGAGTTGAAAGATATTGAAAATGTTCAAGGTCTTTTTCTCTTTTTTGCCAATCGTCATATTTATCTTTTAAAATCGGTTTATAATATTTCAAAATTTCATCAACTAAATCTTGCAAAGACCAATTAGATTCATCGTTTTTAACCAATAATTTAAATAATGGTGATAACGAAAAAGAATATTTGCTTGGTAAAAGCTTTTGATTATAGTTTTTTTGTTGCATAAAAGGAATAATTTGAGTAACTGCTTTAGCGCCAATTCCTTTTAAAAGCATTAAAATTCGATTTAAACTAATCGTATCATTTGGATTTAAAATAACTCTTAAATGAGCAATAATATCTTTAATATGTGCTGCTTCCATAAATTTTGGACCGCCAAACTTTTGAAATGGAATATTATATTTAGCAAGCTCAATTTCAAGGTTATAACTCATTCTTGCGTTTCGAGCAAGCACACAAATGTCGCCTAGTTCAATATCTTCATCTAATAATTCTAAAACTTGTTGGCAGATAAATTCTGCTTCCATTTGGGAATTAATAGCTCTAATTAGTGCTGGTTTTATTGGATTTTGAATTTCAGAAAATAATTCTTTTTTATATCCTTGAGTTGCACTTGATATTATTTTATTTGTTAAATTAAGAATATTTTGACTGCTTCTATAATTTTGTTCTAGTTTAATTATTTTTGTATTTGGAAAAATAGATGGGAAATCTAAAATATTTTTATAATTTGCGCCACGAAAAGCATAAATGCTTTGTGCATCATCCCCTACCGCCATAATGTTATTATGTTCACTTGCAAGTAGTTTTATAATATCTGCTTGTAAAGTATTAGTATCTTGATATTCATCAACCATGATATATTTATATTGGTTGGATAATTTTTTTCTTATATTTTCGTGGTCAGTTAGTAAAAATTTTAAATACAAAAGTAAATCATCATAATCTAAAATCGAATTTTCACGCTTATATTTAACATAACCTTTGTGAATTTCAATTATTTTGTCTTCAACATCTTTAAAATTCCAAAATTCTTTATCAATAATTTCTTTAACGGGAGTTTCTTTATTTACTGATTTAGAATAAATTTCAAGAATGGTTGATTTTTTAGGAAATCTTTTTTCTTTTTTAGGAAATAATGTATTAGTTATGTGCGCTATAACATCTTGCGCATCAGCACTATCCATAATAGTAAAATTATTTTTAAGCCCTAAAAGTGCGCTATATTTTCTTAGAATTAAATTAGAAAAACTATGAAAAGTTCCGCCAGCAACTTTGTCGCATCTTTCATCTAAAATTAAACTTGCACGATTAAGCATTTCTTTAGCTGCTTTTTTAGTGAAAGTTAAAAGTAAGATATTCTCTGGATTAATTCCATCTTCAATTAATCTTGCGCAACGATAAGTCAGTGTTTTAGTTTTACCTGTCCCTGCTCCTGCAACAACTAAAATTGGACCAATATGAGTTTTAACAGCTTCTAGTTGAGCAGAATTTAGCTCGTCTTCATAATTAATTTTATAATTAGAAACGCTGCTTCGTTTTTTAAGGGTAAATTTTTTTCTTACTGCAACAGCGTTTTCATTTTTTAAGATTAAATCATCTTCCATAAATTAATTAACTAATTTAAAAATTTTATTACAAATTTCAAATGTTTCTTCGCAACTATCTAATGGCAACATATTATCTCCATCGCAAAGCGCAGTTTCAGGGTTTGGATGGATTTCAAAAAATAACACTTTAGCGCCTGCTGCAACAGCAGATTTAGCTAAAGTTGTGACAAAGCGTCTTTCGCCAGAAGATGATGTGCCGTGACCTCCTGGAATTTGTACGCTATGAGTAGCATCGAAACATAAAGGATAACCTAAATCATCTTGTGTAATTGGAATAGAGCGCATATCAACAACTAAATTGTTGTAGCCAAAGCTTGTGCCCCTATCTGTAATTATGATTTTATCGTTTCCACTATCAATAATTTTTTTAGCGATTGATTTCATTTGATATGGCGATAAAAATTGTCCTTTTTTAATGTTTATAATTTTTCCGGTTTTAGCAGCAGCAACTAATAAATCTGTTTGTCTGCATAAAAAAGCTGGAATTTGAACAATATCGGCAACATGAGCTGTTGGTTGCGCCTGCCAAGCTTCGTGGATATCAGTTACAATTGGAACATTTAATTCTTTTTTAACTTTAGCTAGAATTTCTAAACCTTTATCCATACCTAAACCACGATATGAATTTAGCGAAGAGCGATTAGCTTTATCAAAAGATGTTTTAAAAACAAAATTGATGTCTAATTTTTCACAGACTTCTTTTAATTTTTTAGCAGTTTGAAATGAAATTTCTTCTGATTCCATAGCGCAAGGACCTGCTAAAATTGTTAACTTATCCCCACCTATTTCAAAATTGTTAAGTTTTATAGTTTTCATAGATTTTATTATATAATAATTATTATAAATAGGGAAGTGAGGAAATTTATGTGTGCTAAGGAAGTTGATGATAAAGAATTGCAAGCCATCCAAGAAGGTAAAAATAAGGCACTAAAATTAGCTCTAGATAAAATTGAAAAAGATTTCGGTAAAGGCTCAATTATGCGCCTTGGTGATAAAACAAGTGTTGATTGCGAATGCATTCCAACAGGCGCTTTAGCGCTTGATCTTGCACTTGGAATAGGTGGTGTTCCAAGAGGAAGAATTATCGAAATTTACGGACCTGAAGCTTCAGGTAAAACTACTTTAGCTCAGCATATTGTTGCAAATGCTCAAAAAAAAGGCGGAATTGCAGCTTATATTGACGCAGAACATGCGCTTGATCCTGAATATGCTAGAAATTTAGGGGTTGATATTGACCAACTTTTAATTTCTCAACCTGATACAGGTGAACAAGCGCTAGAAATCGCAGAAGAATTGGTTCGTTCTGGCGCAATTGATGTTGTAGTAATTGACTCTGTAGCTGCATTAGTTCCTAAAGCAGAAATTGAAAAAGCAATGGATGAACAACAAATGGGTCTTCAAGCTCGTTTGATGTCAAAGGGTTTAAGAAAACTAACTGCAATTGTAGCAAAAACTAATACAACAGTAATTTTCATTAACCAATTAAGACAAAAAATTGGTATTATGTTTGGAAACCCTGAAACAACAACAGGTGGTCAAGCACTAAAATATTATTCATCTGTTAGACTTGATATTAGACGTTGTGATAGCGTTAAAAATAAAGATAATGAAGATATCGGAAATAGAGTTCGTGTTAAAGTAGCTAAAAATAAAGTTGCACCTCCTTTTAAAGTTTGTGAATTTGATATTATTTACGGAAAAGGTATTTGTGCGCTAGGTAACATTATTGATGTTGCAGTTAACTTTAATGTTATTAAAAAAGCGGGTGCTTGGTTTAGTTATAACGATGAAAAATTAGGACAAGGAAGAGAAAAAGCTAAAGAATTTTTAGAACAAAATCCTGATATTTTAGCTGCAATTGAAGCTCAAGTTAGAGAAAAAATTGCTTCTAAAAATAAACCAACCGAAACAAAACAAGACTAAAATTAAAAGCCACTTAATAAAGTGGCTTTTAATTTATATCAATTGTAATTTTCTTTTCTTCTTGATTTTCTTGTGGGATTTTTGCCGCTTGCGCTGCTTGCTGTATTGGCTCTTGTTTTTGCTCTTGTTTTTGCTCCTCATTTTTTATTTGATTTTCTTGAGTTTTTTGTTCTTCAAGTTTTTTTGCTTCTTCTTTTTTCTTAATTTCTTCTTTTGATTCTTTTAAACGAAGATAATAAGAGTCATCCCATCTTAAATCAATATATTTTATTTTTTGATTATATTTTTTAGCTTCAGGCAAAATTGTTGCAATCCATTTTGCTCGAGAAATTGTTTTTTCGTTAATTTCGCCTATTCTAACTAAATTTTCTTCAAGCATAATATAAACATCTTTTTGATTTCTTAAATCAATATATTTAACTTCTTGATTAGAGTAACCTTCGATTGCTTTAATTAATTTTAAAATTTCTTCTACTCTTTTTTTATCCCAAACTTCATCAAGACCGTCTTTGACGCCATAAGTCAAAAGCTTTTTGGTTTTAATTGATGGATTTAGAGGAAGATAATCATGGTCAATTAATACACCATCAACAGTTAAAGCTGAATTTGGTTCTGATTCAAGGTTTGGTGCCAATAAAAACGCTGGAGTTCTTTCATCAACGTTAATTACCAGTCTTGCTGGAAACCAATATCTTCTAACGTAAACTTTTTTAATTGGTGTTAATTGAGAAATATTATTTTCTAATTCTGTTGTATCAAGTCTGAAAATTTGAGTATATGGCAATTGAGTTTGGCGCACCATGTTAATGATTTTATAATCAGGAGTGATAATATTTCCTTGAATTTTCAAAACATCAGAGCTTGCTTTTGATAGTTTTTGCGAATTTATATACCATTGAGGAAGTTTAATCACCCAATAACAAAAAACTACTATTCCAACTATTAAAAATAAAGATAAAAGCATTCTTAGGCGTTGTAATAAGAGCCTATTTGCTGCAATTTGTCTTTTAATTTTATTTACTTTTAGTCTTCTCTTTTGATAAAGTAAGCCCATTTTGTTCCTATTTTAAATCTGCAGATTTTAAAATGATATCTACTAATTCATTATAGTTAATGCCCATAGCTGCGCTTTGTGCAGGTAAATCCGATGTATCTGTCATTCCTGGGTTAGTATTAATTTCTAATATATATGGTATGTTATTATGTACTAAAAAGTCAACACGTGAAACTCCCCTGCAAGCGCAAGTTTTATGAGCTAAAACCGCTAAATCTTTGATTTTTTGAGTTAATTCTTCATCAAAATTTGCAGGTAAAATGAACTCTGTTAAACCTTTTGTATATTTTGCTTCGTAATCATACCATTGGGTTTTTGTTTTAAAACCAAGAATTGGGGTTGCAAAAGTTTCAATTTTTCCATCAGCTTCTCGTTCTAATACACCAACTGTTGCCGATTCTCCCACTAAATATTCTTCAATTAATATTTCGCTATCGCATTTTAGAGCTTCATTAATTGCACTATCAAGTTCGTTTTCACTATCCACTTTTGTCATTCCAATTGATGAACCCTCACAAGCAGGTTTTATCATAATTGGATAATTTAGTTTTTTAACTTCTTCTTTGTAATTATCTTTTGTTACGTTTACGGATTTAATTAGAGGAATATTTGCTGTTTCAAGCACTCTTTTTGTCATGATTTTATCCATGCAAATTGAGCTTGCTTTAACGCCGCAACCTGAATATTTAATATTTAAAAATTCTAAAACCCCTTGAATGCAGCCATCTTCACCATATCTTCCATGAAGAACATTAATTGCGTATTCAATTTTATTTTCAACTAAAACAGAAGCAATGTTTCTATCTACATCAACCAATGTGACATCTTTATATCCTAGTTCAATTAATGCTCTAAAAACATTTCTTCCGGAGCGAAGCGAAACTTCTCTTTCGTTTGAAAGTCCACCGCAAAGTACGCCAATGCGTGAATTTTTATTTAATTTTGTTATTTTTTCAATATTTTCCATTTTTCTTTTTCGTCCTTTGTCATTTTTCCAATGTAGATTATTTCAGGAGTTAATTCTACATTGAACTTTTCTTTTACTTTTGTATAAATTTCAAAAACAATATTTGTATAATCAATGCTGGTTGCTGAACCTTTGTTGATTATAAAATTGCAATGATTTTGATAAACTTCGCAATCGCCAATTCTAAAGCCACGAAGCCCGCATTTGTCTATTAGCGCACCTGCTGATAGTTCGCAATCAACTGGATTTTTAAATACTGAACCAGCGTTTGGAAGAGTTAAATTTGGTTGGCGATTTTTTCTGAATATCAAATTTTCATCCATTCGTGCTTTGATTTCAGCTTTATTTTTCTTTTCAAGCTCAAATTTTGCGCTTAAAACAACGTATGGTTTTTCTTTTAAAATTGAATGACGATATGAAAAACCAAGCTCTTCGTTTGTTAGGGTTAGGGTTTTATTTTCTTTATAATCATAAACTTTAGCACTAATTAAACAATCACTAATTGTTTGTCCGTGAGCTCCTGCGTTCATATAAATTGCGCCACCTAGGGAAGCTGGTATGCCGATTAAAAATTCAAAGCCGGACAATCCTTTATCATAAGCTAGTTTTGATAACGTTTGAGTTTTAATTCCTGCTTCAACATCAATCGTTTCCCCAAAAACAAGAGAATCTTTAATGTTTCCTGTGTGAATTATTGGCTCATCAATTCCTTTTGAAGAAAATAAAATATTAGAGCCATTGCCAATTACAATCGGGTTTTTGTCTTTAAATTTTTTCAATAAAGAAACCAATTCACCTGAATTATCAGGAAGCCAGAATTGTTTTGCAATTGATTTAATTCTCAATGTATTAAAATTGGTCAATTGAAAATTGTCGTAATGTTTTATTTTAATTTGCGAGCAAACCATTTAATACCTCGCCAATTTTAGTAATATCACCTGCTCCAAGAGTTAAAACAATATCTCCTTGTTTTAATTGTGGGGCAATTTTTTTTCCTGCAACTTCCATTGTTCCATTGATATAAGTTGCTTTTACGCCTTTTTTAGTGATTTCTTTTGCAAAATTAGATGAATTATATGTTTCATCAAATTTATCACCAGCATTGAATGTTTCAACTACAAAAAGTTCGTCTAAACAATCAAAACTTTCTAAAAATTCATTCCACAAACCTTTTAATCTTGTATATCTATGAGGTTGGAAGATGGCTATTTTTCTTCTTTTTAAATCTTTAATAGCACTAAGAGTTGATTTAATTTCTTGTGGATGATGAGCATAATCATCAATAATTTTAATATTATTAACATCAGCAACAAGTTGAAATCTTCTTCCCATCCCTGAAAATTCGCTAAAATAAGGTGCATAATCACTAAATTTAAAACCAAGCTCATCTAAAACGCTAACAATTGCTAATGCATTATAAACATTGTGCAAACCTGGGATTATAAGGTTAATTTTACCCAATAATTCTTCTTTTTTATAAACTTCAAAAGAAGAATTTAGCTCATTAAAAACGATGTTTCTAGCTTGATAATCAGCATTATTATTAATTGAATAAGTAATAAAATTTTTATATTTTGTTTGAGCTATAAATTTATTATTGCCATCGTTATCAATATTAATCAATATTTTAGACTTTTCATCCATTTTATTAATCAACTTTTCAAAAGTTAAAAGGATATCATCTAAACCGTTTTTATAATAATCCAAATGGTCTGCTTCAAGATTATTGATTACAAGTAAATTTGGGCTATATTTTTGAATTGTTCCATCTGATTCGTCAAGCTCAGCTATAAAATATTTTGAATTTTTATCAGCAGCAGCATTTATATTTAATTTTGGAATAATTCCACCGATAGCATAACTTGGTTTTGTTTCCAATCTTTCTAAAATAAAGCTTAAAAGACCTGAAGTTGTTGTTTTTCCGTGAGTTCCAGCAAGCCCTATAAACATTGGAAAAAGTTCTGAAATATATTTTAGGCAATCGCTTCTATGTATAATTTCTAAGCCCAATTTACGAGCTTTGATTATTTCAGGGTTGTCTTCTTTAATAGCAGATGACACAACAACTTTAGGATTACCTTGAATATTTTTTTCATCGTGTCCAATAAAAACTTTAGCACCAAGAGATGAAACAAGCTTTGTATATTTACTCTCAGCTATATCAGACCCTGAAACGCTATAGCCAAGACACAGAAGAATTTTTGCCAGTGCGCTTTGCCCTACGCCACCAATAGCAATAAAATGAAAATCAGACATTATTGAAGCTCGCTTTCGCTTATAATTGCAACGCCGTGTTGAGTTTTGCCCCAATCCATTGTTTTTTTAGTGAATACAATTTTAAAAATAATAAACATTGCAATAGGAAACCAAATTGTAAGAAAATAAATTGAAGTTACTATTGCTTGGTAAAGTGATTTTATGAAGTTTAAGTTTGCATATTTTCTAAGTGCATAAATAAAGCTAATTATAAAGAAAAATGCTGTTGTAGTAACTAAAATTGCAGAAGTTAAAATTCCATTAGAGTCACCTTTGATGAAGTGAAGTGCTTGAATGAAAATTTCAGCAATTAACCAAAATGGAAGTAAAAATTCGCTTATATATGCAATCAGGTCAAATCCAACTCTAAGTGACATATCTTCAGATGTGAAAACTTGTCCTGCGTATTCTAAATATCTTCTAATTGAGCCTTCAACCCATCTTCTTCTTTGTTTAATTAAAGCGCCGAATGTGATAACGCCTTCTTCATATACTTTAGCTTCAGGGCAAAAACGAATATCCCAACCTTTAATATGAAGCCTTGTAGACATATCAAGGTCATCTACAATTGTTTGTTCGTTCCAGCCATCAATGCTTTTTAGCGCTTGGCGTTTGATTAATTCGCCATTTCCTCTTAACTCAACTGCTCCTCGAACAGCGTCACGACCAATTTGCAAATGAGTATCTAGAATATATTCGTTATATTGGCATTGAGTTAAAAAGTTTTGTTTAGCGTTAATTATAACTTTTTGAGCTTGAACAGCACCAACGTCGGCTGGTTCTAGCTTTAAAATCATTTTATTTAGAAAATCAGCTTCAACTTTAGCGTCAGCGTCAAATACTAAAATAGCGTCACCCTTAGCTAATTTCATTGCGTCATTTAAAACGGCAGATTTTCCTGCAATTGCGTCCTTTTCTCTAATTAGAGCTGTAATTTTATCATATTTTTTTTCTAAATTTTTGATAATTTCAGCAGTATTATCGTCGCTTCTATCATCAATTAAAATTATTTCAAAATCAGAATAATCAATGTTTAAAATGTTAAGAGCGGTTTTTTCAATTACTTCGTGTTCGTTGTGACATGGTACTAAAATTGAAACAAAAGGATGAAAATCATAATTAACTATTGGAGGATTTTTTCTTAATTTTCTTTTGCGATATTTTGTTGCAATCCACATATAAATTGAATACAACGCCATAAAGCCAACAAGAAAAATAATTGCCCACATAGTATTAAAATAGTTTTGAAAAACTATTAAAAAAGCAAGCAGTGATGTAATTATAATTAAAAGTAATATTCGCTCTTTCATTTATATTGCCTTAATTAACGATAATTTGTGAATTGGAGTGGTGCGTCAATAGTATCTTCTTTTGAGCGCACAGCTTTAATAACGTCTTGCAAATCATCACGAGATTTGCCAGTAACTCTAACACTGTCGCCTTGAATTGAAGCTTGCACTTTTAATTTTGTATCTTTAATCATAGCTACAATTTTTTTAGCAAGCTCTGTTGTTAAACCTTTTTTAAGTTTGATTTCTTGTTTAACATTTCCGCCAAGAGCGTTTTCAACTTTTTGAGGATCTAAAATTTTAAGGCTTAAATTTCTTTTAACTAGTTTAGACTGCAAAATATCATAGATATTTTTTAATTTCATTTCATCATTTGTTGTGATATTAATTGCTTTATCTTCAATGATTTCAATATTTGAATTTGAATCTTTTAAATCAAATCTTGTAGTTAATTCTCTTTTAACTTGGTCTATTGCATTAACCAGTTCTTGTTTATCAAACTCTGACACAATATCAAAACTAGCATCTTTTGCCATAACATCCTCCTATTATAAACACTAATATAACACAAATTATAATATTTGACATTATGTTAATTTAAAGTTAATATATATAAATATATTTGTACATGAAAATATAAATTAAATTTTAATTAATAAACCAAAAACATGTCTGGAGCACACTTGTGCTCTTTTTTTTATTTTATCATATAAATCAATCTAGCGTGCTATTATAAATTTTTTAATTGTTGTATAATAATTAAACATAAAATTGGGGAAAATTAATGAAAAAAAGAATTATAGTTGCATTAGCCGTTACTTTATTTTTATTTAACTATGCAAATGCAGAAGTTTCGCAACAAGATGCGCAAAGATATAGTGCATATTATTCAAATGGTATGCAATATCTAAAAAATCAACAGTTTAGTTCTGCTATTGTTGAATTTAAAAAAGTTTTAAGGTTTTCTCCTTATGATTTAACCATCCAACAAGCGTTAGCTAGCGCATATTATGCTAGAGCTCAATATTATCGCTCGACCACAAAAGAAATTAAAAAAGCTTTAGTTGATTGTAAGAGTGCATATTTTTACGCTAAATATTGGAATAATCAAATATCAGATAGTTTAAATTCACTAGCTAGCGCTTGTTTAAAAGATATAAACGATTTTGAAAAAAGATTAGCAATTAATTCAACCCCACAAGCTCGCTATAATAATGCAAGAGCTCTAAGAGCTCAAGGGGAGCTTGCAGCAGCAGGATATGACTTTCAGCAGTTGAAAAATGGTGAATTTTCTAGTTCTGCTTATGAAAATTTAGGAAACATATATAAAAATTTAAATAATCTTTCAATGGGTATGGACTATATGAAAGAAGCAATTGATTTAAACCCAAAAAATGGCAAATTGCATTTTTTATATGGTGTTATGCTTGATAGTGCAAAAAATTATGAAGCAAGTATGGAACAATATAACCTTGCACTTCAATATGGCGATAAAAGCCCTGAACTTGTTGAAGTATTAGAAAATAAATGGACTCAAAATATTGTAAACAATCCAACTGATGCTCAAGGCTACATTAATCTTGGCGCCATTTTTCAAAAACAAGGAAATTTTGAAGCAGCTCGTGCGCAATATCAAAAAGCATATCAGCTAAATCCTAATGATGAAGTAATTATGTATAACCTAGCTTCTTTATATGTTCAAGAAAAAAATTATCAAAAAGCAGTTGAAGTTTACGATAAAATCTTAGCTAAAAATCCATCTAAAATTGAGGTTTTAGAATATAAAGCAATTGCTCTAAAAGAATTAATGAGATACGATGAAGCGCTTAAAACTTATGAACAAATTTTAGCTCTAAATCCTGATAGTTCTACAGCAAAATCAAATATTGAAAATATTGTTATGAATAATTTTTCTGGTGAAAAATTGCAAAAATATTTAGCTCAAAAAGCTGCAAGTTCTCAAAATAGCTATGAAGCTCAATTTAACTATGCGCTAGAGCTTCATAAAAACAAAAACTATACTTCAGCAATTCAATATTATAAAAAAGCGCTTGAACTAAACCCAACAAAAGAAGAAGTTTATTTAAACTTAGCTCAAATTTATATTGAAGATAAAAACTATTCTGCTGCAAATGAAATTTGCCAAAAAGGCTTATTGGTGCTGCCATCAAGTGAAAAATTAAAATCATATTTAGCAGATGTTAAAAATTACAATGCTAGTTCTCAATATA
Source organism: Cyanobacteria bacterium SIG27 (assembly GCA_015152565.1). Classification (GTDB taxonomy): domain Bacteria; phylum Cyanobacteriota; class Vampirovibrionia; order Gastranaerophilales; family Gastranaerophilaceae; genus RUG14156. Next base: position 42,866 of record SUTT01000010.1, on the reverse strand, counting down.
TCGCTGCAAGCAAGTTGTATGATGAAAAACAATACGATAAAGCGCTAAAGCAATATTTAGAAATTCAAAATAAAACAAAAGAAGTTAACCTTGCAATTGCTAGTTGTTATTGGCAAATGTTGAATTATAAAAAAGCCAATGAATATTATCTTCAAGTTTTAGCTAAAGAACCAAATAACCTTGAAGCATTGGCAAATAGTGCTTGGGCGTATTATTCAATGAATGATTATAATAACGCAAAATTAACTGCAAATAAGATTTTAGCGCTGGATAAAACAAACAAAACTGCAAATGAGCTTTTAAGTAGTATTTATGAAAGTGAATATTCAACTCAACTTCAAGAGGCGCTAAACTTATATGAGCAAGGCGATTTTAATAAGTCTTTAGCTTTGATAGATAAATATCTTGCAAAAAAACCAAATGACTTATATGCAATGTATTATAAAGGTTTAAATCTTGAAGAGTTGAAAAAACCAAATGACGCTATTAAACAATATAAGACTTTAATTTCAAAAGATTCTACTTTTGCTCCAGCATATTATTCATTAGCTGTTGTATTAGATAATGATGAAAAATATGATGAAGCTGTTAAAAATTATGAAAAATTTGTTTCCCTAAAAGGCAGCGAAAAAGACGATATGACTAATTTTGCTATTGGTCGAATTAAGGAATTAAAAGAATATTTAGCTCAAGTAAATGGAAATAAAAAATAAAAAGATTAATATTGAAGATATAAAAGTTATTCAAGCGCCATTAGCAGGAATTTCTGATGTTGTTTTTAGGGGATTAATTAGAAAGCATAACTCAAAATGCCTTATGACAACAGAGATGATTTCATCTGAAATGCTTTGTAATAATCCAAATCCTAGAATTATTCAATTTGAAGAGTTTGAATATCCTCTAGCTTTTCAGCTTGTTGGTCATAAAGTTGATAAAATGGTGAAAGCTGCAAAAATTTTAGCGCCTTATGCAAGTATGATTGATATTAACTGTGGTTGTCCTGTTAAAAAAGTGGTAGTTTCAGGAGATGGTTCAGCTATGATGAAAACTCCTGAGTTAGCTTGCGAAATATTATCTAGAATTAAAGAAGAAACAGGTTTACCTGTTAGTGCTAAATTTCGTCTTGGTTGGACGCACGATGAAGAAAATTATATTGAATTTGGTAAAGCATTAGAGTGCGCTGGAGCATCTTTCGTAACGCTCCATGGTAGAACTCGTTCTCAAATGTATTCTGGATGCGCCGATTGGAATAAAATTAAGCTTTTAGTAGATGAGCTAAAAATTCCGGTTTATGCTAATGGCGATATTAAAACAATTCAAGATGCAAAAGATTGTTTAACCTTAACAGGCGCTAAAGGAGTTTCAATCGGTAGAGGAATAATGGGTGATTTTACTTTGCCATATCGAATTGAAAAATATATTGAAGATGGAACAATTATTCCTGAGCCTGATTTGAGCGCTCGAATTGAAATGCTAAAAGAGCACCTCCGTCTTGAAGTTAAAAACATGGGTGAAATTAATGGTATAAAATTTATGAGAAAATTTTATAACTATTATATTTCATCAACCAGAAATGCTTCAAAATATCGAAGTGCATTGGTTACATTGGATAAAGAAAAAGAAATTATTAAAGTTTTAGATGAAATATTATCTTTATATCTTAAAAACGGTGGATAATACGCTATATTGCGGAATAGCTCGTGATGTTTTAGCTCGCTTTGAAGAGCACAAAACGGGAAAAGGAGCGAAATATACTCGCTCTCATAAACCCCAGAGCATTGTTTATGTTGATATTTTTGAGGATAAATCATTAGCAAGCAAGGAAGAATATCGAATTAAAAAGACTTTAGCAAGAAAAGAAAAATTAGAATTAATTGAAAAAAATAAATTAAAAACAGAAAAAATGTTAAACGATTTAAAAAAGAAAGCTTCTCTAAATTAGAGAAGCTTCTTCGTGTTTATAAGTTTGACCTATAAATTAAATTTCTTCTTCAACGTTGAAGATTTTAACTCTTAAAGGTTCAAGTAAAACGAAATCCATTCTTTGACCTTTGTGGATATATTCGTTTTGACCTTTAACAACGTTGTATCTTGTTCTTGTTAAATAAGGGTCGTTTCTGATAATTCTCATATCAGCATCTCTTTCGCCAAGAGAAGCAACGATTTTCATATCAGGATTACCTTTGATTTCAGTTAGAACATTAGAAGTTGTTAAAGCCATATAGCCATTTTGGAAAAATCTATGTGGTCTTTCAACTTTGTGGATTTTAGTTGCGATATCAACTCCAATTGGAATAACGATATATTTTTCTCTTGTAACGAAGTTGTATGGAGTTCTAACAGTTAAAGTTTCACCCTCTTTTGCAGTTTTTGCGTTAATACATTTTTGAACAGTCATAGGTAAAATTGTACCTTCTGGAATAACTGCATATTCTTCATCATAATAAACATTATCTAAAACATAGCCGTTTGCTTTTTTAGGCTCTGCGTATTTTTTCTTTGGAGCTTCTTCTTTTAATTTGTCATTTGGCATAACTTTTACAGCTTCAACCATGTTGAATAAAAATCTTGCTAATTCACCACGAAGAGCGTGTCTGTTTGGTTCTAATGTAGTTTCATGACCTGGAACGTTATAAACTAAACCAAGCATTTGACATTTGCCTGCTGCAATTAATGCCCAATCTGGAATTTCAGAATAATCGCTATAGATTGAAACAAAGTGTTTTGCTTCTTCTGTATCCATGTTTTGTGGTGCTAGTGCATTTAAGATGATATTTAGTGCTTCCATTCTGGTAACAAATTCGTTTGGTTTGAATGTGCCGTTGCCATATCCTTTAACTAAGCCATAATAAGAAGCAACTTGGATGTTTCTGTCTGCCCAGTGAGTTTTTGTATCAGAATAATTGAAAATTAAAGGAATATCCTTTTCATAAATTCCTAACGCTTTAATTACCATTGTTGCAAACTCACCTCTGGTAACTTTTTGGTCAGGTCTATAAAGCCCATCAGGATATCCGACAACAACTTGTTTATCAGTTAAAAAAGTAACTGCTTCATAAGCCCAGTGAGAGCTTGGAAGGTCAGGATAGCTGTCTGGTCCTTGTTCTAAAACATATTTCGCCATAGCTGGTGTTGCAAAAAGAGCTAATGCAATTGTGGCGATAACATTTAAAAATAATTTTTTCATTTATACACTTTGCTCCATTCTTAATAAATTAATTTTACATGCTAAAACAAGAGCATGCAAGGTTTTTATTAATATTTCGTATATACAATGCACGTAATAAAAAAAATTTGTTATAATATTTTCATTAATTTGTTTTAGAGGTGAACATGATTTTAGATAAAATAAATTCGCCACAAGATTTGAAATCCTTGTCGTTAGGCGAGATGAATACTTTAGCTAATGAAATGCGAGAATTAATAATTAAAAAAGTTAATGTGACAGGTGGTCATATGGCACCTAATCTTGGCATTTTAGAGGCAACAATTGCTCTTCATTATGTTTTTAATTCACCTGTTGATAAATTTGTTTTTGATGTTTCTCATCAATGCTATCCTCATAAAATTTTAACAGGAAGAAAAGAAGGTTTTCTTAAAGAGGAAGATTATTTAAAATATACTGGCTACACTGCACCTGAAGAATCCGAACACGATTTATTTAAAATAGGGCATACTTCAACTTCAATTTCTTTAGCTTGTGGACTTGCAAAAGCAAGAGATTTAAGAAACGAAAATTATAATGTTATTGCTTTAATTGGAGATGGTTCACTATCGGGCGGAGAAGCGCTTGAAGGGCTTAATTTTGCTTCAAAATTAAACTCTAATTTTATAATTATCGTAAACGATAATCAAATGTCTATCGCTCAAAATTATGGTGGCTTATATGATAATCTTGCAATTTTAAGGGAAACTAAAGGTCAGGCTGAGAATAATTTCTTTAAAACTTTAGGCTATGATTATTGTTATATTGAAAATGGAAACGATATTGAAAAATTAATTGAAGAATTTAAAAAGATTAAAGATATAAAACATCCGCTTGTTGTTCATTTAGTGACTGAAAAAGGTCATGGTTTAGCTCAAGCAGTTGATAATAAAGAAAAATTTCACTGGGTTATGCCAAATGTTTTAGATGAAACGCCAGCAATAGCACAAAATGAAGATTATACAACAATTACTGTTGATTATTTTTTAAATAAAGCTAAAAATGATTCAAGTTTTGTTGTGATGAACGCTGCTACTCCAGGGGTTTTTGGGCTAAATTCGAAAGTTCGTGAAACTTTAGGTAATCAATATATTGATGTTGCAATCGCTGAAGAACATGCTATTGCTATGGCTTCAGGGTTGGCGAAAAATGGTGCAAAACCAGTGTTTTGCGTAATGAGTTCTTTTATTCAAAGAACTTATGACCAATTATCTCAGGATTTATGTTTAAATTCTAATCCTGCAACTATTCTTGTTTATTGGGGAGCAATAACAGAAGCTGACGCCACTCATTTAACAACTTTTGATATTTCTTTAATGTGCAATATTCCAAATTTGGTTTATTTAGCTCCGACAACAAAAGAAGAATATCTTGCAATGCTTGATTGGTCGGTTGAACAAAAAGAATATCCTGTTGCAATCAGGGTTCCTGCTGTTGAATTAAAATCTAGTGGAGTTGAAGATAAAACAGATTATTCAAAAATAAACAAATATCAAGTAACTAAAAAGGGTGATACAGTAGCACTTTTAGGGCTTGGAAATTTCTATTTTAAAGCACTTGAAATTGCAAATCTTTTAGATAATGTCGGAATTAGTGCAACTGTAATTAATCCAAAATTCATAACAGGAGTTGATAAAGAATTAATGGAAGAATTAAAGAAAAACCACAAAGTCGTAGTAACGCTTGAAGATGGCGAACTTGATGGCGGTTGGGGCGAAAAAATCGCAAGATATTTTGGTGCAAGTGAAATGAAAGTTTTAAATTATGGTTCATTAAAAGAATTTTCAGATAGAGTTCCATTAGATGAACTTTATACAAAATATCGATTACATAACGAATTAATCATAGAAGATATTAAAAAGGCTCTATAAAAAGAGCCTTTTATTTTGGCAAAAACTTACTTTTAGGAGTTTTAAAATACTGTAGGTGCAAAATGATAAACAGTATTTCTTTTAAAGGTATAGAAAAACCATACAAAACTAAATTTGGATTTCAAATTATTCCAATATCAAAAAATCCAACGAGTGGCGATATTAAAGAAGCAATAATTGCCACAAAAAACAATAAAGCTCATAGCGGTTTAAACGGAAGAGCATATTTTTATGGGCAAGATTTAGTTGTTAAAAAATATAAAAGTAAAAAAGAAGCACTAAATTATGACCCTCAAAGAGAAATTAGAGCTCTTGATACGTTATATGAAAAAGGTATTTCTTCTTCTCAAATTCAACAAGGAGAATTTGCATTCACTACTCCTTTTAATCAAACATATCTTGTTTCAACAAAAATTCAAGGTGAAGCTCCTAATTTTATTGAAAACAAGTTTAATAATGAAAATTTGACTTCTTTGGTTGGTGCAATTGCTGAACTTGATATTCCTGTTAGAAATTCGAAAGGCTTGTTTCCTTATAGCACTTTAATTCATTATGATTTATCTTATGGCAATCTAAATGTTACTCAAAATGAGGGTGGTATTTTTGATTTTGAATATATGGGTAGTGTTGATTTATCGCCACTTTACGAACAAATGAAAATGGGCAGGTGCTATAGCACATTATGTGAAATATCAGATATTCCTGGGGTTGTTTCAAATCTTAGAAATTTTGAATACCGAACTTTAATGTCTTATTTAAAAAATCTTTCAAAAGAAGAAGCAAGGCAATTGTTTATTGATTATTTAAAAATAAAAGCAGATTATCATTTTAAAAGAGCCAAATTTTATTCTTCAGAGAGTTATGAATTAGAGAATTTAGAATATTTTGGATTAGATTATCCTGGCGAAACAAAAGATGAACTTAATAAAATGATGAAAAAAGAATTAGTGCATTCTAAAACTTTAAGAACAATCGAAAAAGGTTATTATAGCGAAGAAATTATTAAAGCGGAAGCAATTAAAATGCAACTTGCGGGTTTTGTTTATTTTCAAAGTCAATTTGCCGGAGCTAATCATAAAATTAACCCAAGGCAAATTGAACAATATGTTAGAGAAGCAAATCGATTTTTTAATGAAATGCATGAAAAAACAAAAAATTTAGAACTTGGAATTTATTTTAAAGATTGCTTAGATATCATGGAAGCAATTAATGGTGTTATTGGTTGGATGGATTATCAATATCAAGACCCTAAAACAAGGGAAGATTTTAATAAACTTTCAAGGGAAACACAAGAATGGCAAATTAAAAACCATGAAAAATTTCTTTCAAAATTAACCAAAGACTATGCGCTAACACTTGATGAAGTTGTTTGTTAATTTAGTTCTTTATAAAGCATAGAATATTGTATATAAAATTCTTCGGGGTTATCTTTGGCTGCTTTAATGATGTTTTGAATTTCTACGAATTTTTTTGCTAAAACAGGGTCAAACTGACCACCAGCGCATTTTTCAATTTCGTCTATTGCAATTTCATGATCAAGTGCTTTACGATATGAGCGAGTAGAAGTCATAGCGTCATAAGTGTCTGCAATTGCAATAATTCTAGCTGAATATGGAATATTTTCTCCTGATAATCTATCAGGATAGCCGTTGCCATCCCATCTTTCATGATGGTGTTTAACACCATCTGCCACTTCATTTAATTTTTTAATACTTGCAATTAATCTTTCAGAATTTGCAGGGTGAGATTTCATAATGACAAATTCATCATCAGTTAATCTTCCCGGTTTGCATAAAATTGCCTGAGGAATGGCAATTTTACCAATATCGTGTAATAAACCTGCTGTTTCAATCGTTTCTAGTTGGCTATCATCAAGATTTAATTCTTTAGCCAAAATAATTGAATATAGTGTAACTCTCATTGAATGCCCGTGAGTGTATGGGTCTTTAGCGTCAAGCGCAGACGAGATTGATTTAATTGTTTTATAGAATAATTCTTTTAAATCTTTTAAAATTAAAGATTTTGAACTTGCAAGGTCAAATTTATCTAAACCGTTTCTAACAACTTCTTGCAGTTCTTCAGGGTTAAATGGTTTTAAAATGTATTGAAATAAATTACACTTATTAACTGCATCAGTAATAATTTCAATATCTGAAAAACCTGTTAGTAAAATTTTAATTACATCGGGAGCTATGATATTAGCTTCTTCTAAAAATTTTGTTCCCTCCATAATAGGCATTTTATGGTCTGAAACAATAAGACAGATATCTTCAAGGTTGTTTTTAAGAGTTTCTAAGCCTTCGAGTCCGTTTGAAGCAGTCAAAATGCGATATTTTCCTCTAAAAGTTCTTTTTAGAAGTTGAAGATTGTTGATTTCATCGTCAACAATTAAAATTGTGTGCTCATTGTGCACATTTGTTGCGCCGATTAAATCTCCAACACTCTCTAAAATATAGTCACTTTGGCTATTTTGAACGTTTAACACTACTTAAATCCTCTTTTGTTTCAAGTTCATGTATCGGCATAAAATTCAAAAACTTTAATTTTATGTTACATTTTCTTAATATTATATATTACTCTTGAAGATGTGACAATGGCAGCAAAAGCCAGTGCTAGAGATAACCCCATCCAAAAACCCTCTAAAACAATGCCTTTTTGGTATGCTAAATAAATTCCAATAGGAATTGCAATTAATAAATATCCTCCAAGCATAGTAAAAGCTATGATTTTAGTGTCTTTCAGACCTTTTAAAATACCAACGCAGCTGCCTTGAACTCCATCGAAGAATAAAAATGCCATAGCAAAAACGAGAATTTTTTTAGACAGTTCAATAACTTCAATATCATTTGAGAATATCGAAATAACATTTTCAGAGAAAAATCCTAAAATTAAAAATGAAACCACACATATTAAAAGAACGATAAAAATATTTGCTATTGAATATTTAATAATGTTTTCTTTGTCTTTTTTGCCGTTATAATAACCAACTTTTATACTTGTTGCGTTAGAAACGGATAAAACAATCATAAAAGTGCAATTTGCAATACAAAGAATGATGTTATGAACTGCCGCAAATAAAGAAGAGAATTTTCCAATTAAAACAGCGGTTAAATTAAAGCCTAAAAATTCAAAAAATATTGCAGCAGAAATTGGCGTTCCAACTTTGAATAAATCTTTTAAATATTTTTTTGAAACTTCAAAAGAAGTTTTAAATAAAGGAATGCAATAAAGTAAAATCAAAACCGTTGCTAAAGTTTTAGATATTAAAGTTGAAATTGCAAGCCCTTTAACTCCCATTGCAGGAATGATTATTGAATGAAAATTGAAGCCAAAAGTTAAAACAATATTTAAAATTAAATTAACTACAACCATTGAAAGCATAACGACATTTGCAAAAACAACTTTTTCATAAGCTTGTAAAAATTCTTTTATAGCAACAAAAATTGCAACAGGAAATATTGTCCAAGCGCAAATTGCAATATATTCTTTAACATAATTAACCATATCAGGACTAAGCCCAATTAAATCAATGTGTTTTAAAATTAACTCTAAAATTAAAAAGAAAGGAATTGAAACTAAAAATGAAAATAAAATTGTAAGCTTAAAATATTTTTTAGATGGAATGTTTTGTCCCCTAAAGTTTGATATTACTGGGCTTACACTTAAAATTAATCCGATAGCTCCAATAGTAATTGTCATTACAATAGCACTTGCAACACTTATTGCTCCAAGTGCAACTGTAGAATATCTTCCAGCTACCGCATTATCAGCAAAACTAATTAAAATTTGTGAAATATTTCCGCCTAAAATTGGCAGGGAAAGTTTAATTAAATTTAAAATAATTTCTTTATATTCTTTTAATTTATTCATTTTAAAGTGATTTTCCTGTGTTTAAGATGTTGTTAGTGTCTAGTAAATGCTTAATTTTTTTCATTAATTCGTGCGAATTTTTATCAAGTGCTAATGACAAATATTTTTGTTTTTGTGTGCCTATGCCGTGCTCTCCTGAGGGTGCTGCGCCAATAGAAATCGCATAAGAAAAAAGCTCATCTTTTAATTTTTTGAAGTTTTCTTTTTCTTCAATATTTTCTAAATCTAGCGCAAAATTCGGATGAATGTTACCATCTCCGGCATGACCCATTATGGCCGTAATTATGGAATATTTTTTTGCTAATTCTTGTGTTTTGATTACAAAATCAACTATTTTTGATTTTGGAACGACGATATCTTCTGTTATAACGTTTGGTTTTAGTTGTGATAGAGCAGAAAAAGCACTTCTTCGAGCACGCCAAATGTTTTCGTTTTCAATGTCATTTTTTGCTTGAATAATAGCACTTGCGCCACTTTTTTCTAAGATTTTTTTTAAAATTTCAAGTTCATATTTTACGCAAGCTTCAAAACCATCTAATTCAATTAAAAGCATTGCTTCTTTATCAACTAAAAGTCCGCAAGGATTGAATTTTTCTATTGTTTGAATAGTAAATTTGTCGATTAAATCTAGTGTTGAAGGTATAAAACCGCTATTTATCACGTTATTTACGCATTTTGTTGCATCAATTAAACTATCAAAATAACACATTGTTAAAAGCCTTGTTTGTGGCTTTGGAATGAGTTTTAAGGTGGCTTTGGTGATTATTCCAAGTGTTCCTTCGCTTCCTACAAAAAGGCTTGTTAAATTGTAGCCTGATACGTTTTTAGCGATATTTTTTGAAGTTTCTATTATTGTTCCATCCGCTAAAACAACTTCTAAATTGATAACGTAATCTTTAGTATTTCCATATTTAAAGGTTCTTGGACCTCCTGCGCAAAGCGAAACCGCCCCTGCAACAGTTGAAACAGCTAAGTTTGATGGGTCAGGAGGGAAGAAAAGGTTTAATTTATCTAATTCTTTATTTAAATTACCTATAACAACGTTAGGTTCAACAATGGCAATCAAATTTTCACTATCGATATTAATTATCTTATTCATTTTGGAAAAATGCATTATTATACAATTTTCCACTGGTCTTGTTCCGCCGCAGTGGTTTGTGCCTTGCGCACGAGGAACAATTGAGATTTTATATTCATTGCATAATTTCGCAATTTTTGAAACTTCTTCTGTATTTTTTGGAAAAACAACAGCTAAAGGCAAAATAAGTTTATCTGGGTTTTGAGAAGTATCATAAGCATAGACGTATAATTCTTCTTTTTTAAGAAGAACATCAGAAGTTATTTTTTTTAATTTATTTATAAAATCCATAAAGATATTTAACAAAAAAAACACTAAAAAAGCCAATGTTTTTGCATTGGCTTTTTGATTATAAACATTTTTTATGATTTAAATTCAGCTGGTCTATCTTCTCTATCTTCGTTCCATCTATCAAGACCCATTTGTTTTCTAACAAGTCCGATACCAACGTGAACTCTCCATTCATCCATCTTCAATTGGGCTGCAAGGATTTTGTGGCAACCAATTGGAGGTAATGGCAATAATGGTTCATAAAGATTTTTAATTGCCATCATTTGGTCTGGAGTGATAGCCAATTTTCTTTTTGGGAATTGGATTTTAGGTAACATCATTTTTTGACGAACTAAATTAATTCCAAAAAATACTTTTTTTGGTTCCAATTCCACTGCTGCTGCAATTACTTCGTGTGCATCAGGGTTTGGAAGAGGAAGCATTTTTTTATACATTTCTTCAATAACAGCTAATTGTTCTTTATTGATTAAAAGCGGTTTGTTTTTAGGTCTTTGCGGACGTCTGTTGTTAAATCCACCTTTGTTAAATCCGCCAGGTCTTTGTGGGCGTCTGTTGTTAAATCCACCTTGGTTATTGTTTTTTTGGAAATTATTTCTAGGTCTATTATAACCGCCATTTTGGTTGTTTTGGGGTTTTTGATTATATCTTCTTTGATATCCCTCTGGGTTGCCTGAACCAGCACTATAACCTCTTGAAAAATCTTGAGCTACGCCATTTTCATCCACAGGATTAACTGTGTCTGTTGTAGTTCTTTCAGGATATAAACACTCAGGACAAATCACCCTTTTTGGGTTTTTAGTTTCAAATTCTTTACCACATTTAATGCATTTGTTTGTATACATTAGGATAATCTTTCTACTATTTTAATTATTCCCATCCTTAAAATGAAATTAATTTAATAGGCAATATAAATACACTCTTCTCACTATTAAAATATACCACTATTCTATAAAAAAATATCAATTTATGCAAATGTTTTGTAAAAATTAGTTAGAATATATAATTTTTAATAATCAATTAAGCTGAAATTCTCACCTAAACGATGTTTAATTTCTTTAATTAGCGTTTCAAGAGGAATGTCCAAAGCTTCGCTCACTCTCCAAAGCGTAGTTAATTGCGGATCTTTAATTCCTTTTTCTAAATCTAACCACATGGACTTAGTCATCATAATTTCAGCAGAGATTTTGCTTAAAGACTTATTTTGTTCTAATCTTTTTTCTCTGACATATTTAGCTAAAATATTTTGTAATTTTTGTTTAGAAGCTAAATATTTTTCTTTCATAAAATTATATTAATTCTAGTATTTGAATAAAGAGTTCTAATATTAGTACCTAATCAATAAGTGAAAAATCGTCACCGAGAAGTTGCGTTACTTCTTTACTTAAATCCTCTACTGTAAGATTTAGAGCTTGTGCTACTCTCCATATTGTTGAATATTGAGGGTCCTTTTTGCCTTTTTCTAATGTCTGCCACATGGACTTAGTCATCATAATTTCAGCAGAGATTTTGCTTAGTGATTTTTTCTGTTTTTTCCTGTGTTTTTTTACAACATTTGCTAAGGCATTTTTTAGAAGTTGTTTCGATTCTTCAAATTTATCTTGCATTTTTACATTTTAAGTTCTAAAATTGAAACATACGTTCTAATATTGGTATCAAAATGAAAATTATTTTATTAGTCATTTCTTTATTTTTATTGTCTAGTTTTGTTTTTGCTGAGAGTATTCCTGTTGAAGTCGTTGAAATTATAGATGGCGACACGGCTGAAGTAAAAATGCAAAGTGGGAATAGATTTTCACTTCGTTTAATTGGAATAGATTGTTTTGAGGCATATAATAACCATAGGGTTGAATTACAAGCAAATGAAAACAATATTACAGCCAAGGAAGTTTTAAAAAAAGGAAAAGAATCAAGAGAATATCTTAAAAAACTAAAAAATAATGCAAAAACTTCTTCTTTTGATTTTAAAGGAATTGATAAATATTCAAGAGTTTTAGGAATATTATATTTCGATAATATTAATATTAATCAAAAATTAATTGATAAAGGCTATTGCAAGGTTTTTCATTATATTGAAAAATGATAAAATGAACTTTTCTTCAATTTTTTCGTTTTAAAAAATAAGGAGTAAAAGCATGAAAAAGTTGTGTTTGGTTTTATCTTTAGGCTTTATTTTAAGTTCAACAATAGCAATGGCTCATCCACATGGTTATTACTATCATAGTGGTTGTTCTAATTGTGTTTATGTGATTAGAAGCGAAAATTTTCAACACGAAGAAAAATTTCTAAATTGCGATAGACATTATGCTTTAGTTGATACAACAGTTAACTATTATTCTAACGGAGCAAAAAGAAGTTTTAAAACTTATAGCGTAATTAACGAAGATGGGACAACTTTAATTTCAAATTGTTATAATTTAAGGCACGTTGTTCAAGGCAAAAAACACTTTTTCATTGCAAAAATTGGCAAATATTACCAAATTTTAGACGAAAATGGAATTGAAATTTCAAAAAGAAAATATTCTTATGCTAATTTAATTAGCCAAGATAAAATCCTTGTTAGCGTAAATAAGATGTATGGAGTAATTGATATAAACGAAAATATCATTGTTCCAATTAAATATAAATCTTTTGAGCAGTTAAGCTCTAATCTTTTCAAAACCAAGCTAAACGGCTACTTTGGACTTGTGGATAGTGAGGGAAATATTCTTTTAAAACCAGAGTTTGACAAGATTAAACCGCTTTATGATACTTATGTAACCAAAAAAGCTGGGAAATTTGGCTTAGTTGATTTTAGGGGGAATACAATTTTAACTCCTGATTTTGACGAAATTAAAAAACTTGGCGAATATATTTTAGTTAAAAAAGATAAAAAGTATGGTATTTTTGATGCACAGGGAGTGCAGTTGAGCGAAATTAACCATAAAAAAATTAAGCTAGAGCGAAACGAGCTTGTTTATCTATAATATTTTGCAACAATAGCAATTTTTCGCTATAATTAAACCTATGAAGTTTGCAATTCGTATAATTAAAAATCAATTTCATCCTTTAAAAGTGCCTGATAACGCTAATATTAAACATGGACAATATGTTTTAGTTAGAACTGATAAAGGCGAAGAGGTTTTTCAAGTTTTTTTGGTTAATCCTGAAATTCAGCGCATTTGGGAAAAACACAAGGCTGAACCATTGTCAGTTGTTAGAATAATGACTGATGAAGATATGGAAGTATATAAAGAGCAAAAAGAACTTGAAGTTAAAGCTTTTTATAAATGTCGTGATTTAGCACAAAAGCGTGGTCTTGTGATGAAGTTTACCCAAGCAAGATACACTTTTGATAGAAAGAAAATCACATTTTATTACACAGCTCCGGAAAGAGTTGATTTTAGGGAACTTTTAAAAGATTTAACCCAAGAATTTAAAAGAGTTAGAATTGATTTAAGACACATTGGCGTAAGGGATGAAACTTCAATTCTTCAAGGACAAGGAATTTGCGGTCAAGACTATTGTTGCTGTAAATTCTTAAAGAAATTTGAACAAGTAAATACAAAACTAGCTAAAGACCAAGGAATACCAATCACCCCAGGGAAAATCACGGGCGCTTGCGGAAGATTATTATGTTGTTTAAATTATGAATATAAAAACTACATTGACGCAGCAAGAACGCTTCCTCCTGTTGGTTCCGGCGTAATGACACCAGAGGGTGTTGCTAAAGTATTTATGGTTAATTTCTTGAAGAAAACTGTTAACGTTAAACTTGAAGACGGCAAAATTAAAGAATATCGAAAAGATGAAATCGAAATGATAGATGGCGAAGTTAATATTGATATTGATATTAACAATAATTTGAACTATCAAGAAGATGAAGTCGTTGATATTAAATCATTGGAAGATGATAAAAACTCATCAACTGGAAATATATAAGGAATAGGAATGGAAAATAACATCACAAGTGAAAAATTCGCTTCTGCAATTGCTCGTTTTTTAGACGATAATAAAGCTAAAGATATTGTAATTTTAAACGTTGCAAATGTTTCATCATTATCTGACTTTTTTATAATTGCAACAGGCTCTTCTACTCCGCATATTAGAGCACTAACAGAAAATGTTAGAAAAAAAATTAAAGATATTTTTAAAAGACTTCCACTAGGCGAGGAAACTGAAAGAATGAGCAAGTGGAATTTGCTTGATTATGGCGAAGTTGTGGTTCATATTATGAATCAAGAGCAAAGAGATATCTATAAAATTGAAAAATTCTGGTCACATGCACTGACACTTGAACAAGAAACTTGGGAAGAATTATCTAAAGAATTTGCTCAATACGAAGAATAATTGTTTTAGAATTTTTAAAGCCTGCATGTTATCTTGCATGCAGGCTTAATCTATATCTATTTTTTGGATTTTTTATCATCTTTGTTGGTACGGTTTCAACTAATCCTGTATGCTCTCTCGCATACAGGATTAGTTTCACACACCTTGGCTCGGATTCAAAAAATCTCAAAAAATTGTCATTTTTTGGATTTTTTATCATCCTCGATACTATACACAACAAAAGATGGCGGTTTGATAACCGTTCTTGCGATTAATTCGCCTTTTTTATTAAAAGTTGTAAGAATAATCATTTCATTGTTGTCGTCATAGCTAACGTTGTTGCAGCTTTTGCATTCTTCATTAAAAGAATAAGCGTCTTGCTTTTTGTCGTAAGGATTTTTTGTTGTAACGTTTAATTCATCAGCTACTTTTTTTGCGATAGTTGACGCTTTAGCGTTTTTATCTTGGGCAAATTCTTCCAGTGCTTTTGCGGTAAATATAGCGTTATCTGCTTTGATTTTAGCTGCCATCATGACATCTTTTTTGTGCATAAAATTAGGCGAATAGTATATTCCGATTGCAAAAAAGACTAAAACAAGAACGACAATCTCTATTGCAGTCATTTTTTGAATTTTACAGAAATCAATTTTTCCTAATTTCATATTTTACCTTTCAACAACTAAGAATGATTTAACTCTTCTTTGATATTTTCCAAAAGAATTGATTGTGATATTTCGATAGTTTAGTGCAGTTGATAAACCACCATCTAATGCCATTGCTTTTTTAACTTTTAGAGTTTTTTGCATATATTGTTGCATTTCAAAAGCGTCAACTTTGTGGTCTTTTGTGAATAGAACAATGTACAAATATTTTCCTTTTAAACCAAGGACCGTTCTTTCTCTTCTTTTTAAAATATCTACACTTTGAGATTTTACTATATCATCTTCTTTAACTACAAACCCCTCTTGAACTAAATCCATTGTAGGTAATAACATTGGACCTGCTTGAAGAGCGTGTTTTAGGCGATAATTTTTCTTAATTGGTGTACTGTGAAGCGCTATATCAAATTTTAATTTGCCTTTTTTATTTTCTAAAATTCTAAATTCGCTTCTAGATAGAACTTTTTCTAGTCTATTTTCTTTATTTAGTTCATTTACTAATTTAATATTATCTTGAACATCTGCAACAAGTTCATTGTCAATGGTTACATAAGAAACGCTTTTTCCTGTTTTAACATCAAAAAAACCGCCATTTACAACTAAATCAAAGCATTCATCCTCGTATACTTTTTGAGGTGTTGTGAGGTTTTTTGTCATGTATGGTTTAATTTTTGCGCCATATTTTTTAGTATCGATTTTAAAAATATAAATTCCTGCGCTGTTGTGAATTGCTTCTATTTTTTCTTTTGCAAAAGTAGGACAAAAGCTTAATATTAAAGACAGTACAATTAAAAGAATTTTATTTTTCATTATAAATCCTTTACTTTTTTAATTATAAAAATTGAAATTATGAATAATATTATTGGGAAAACCGCAGCAATAAACGGCGGCAGGATTGACTTTTGAGCTAGTAAATCAAAAAATGGTAAAGTGATATAGTATGCAAAAATCATACCAACTGCAATTGTAAAGCCAATCAACCTTTGAGAACGAGGCGGTGCAAAACCAAGCAAACAGCCAATTATTGCAAAAAGAATGCAAGTTAGAGGATGTAAGTATCTTTGGTATAGTTTTGCTTTAAAATATCTGTATTCATCGGAAAAATTAGCTCTTTTTAGAAGTTTGGTATATTTTTTAATTTGATGATTAGTAAATACTCTTTCTTTTCTTGTGTTGTTAATCATCAAGTCATAAACTTCCTGAGCTTGTTTTCCTTGGGTTAAAATTTTATAGTTTTCTAGTTGAGAAACTTTTTTATAAACCCCATTTTCATCAATATCATAAATTAAAGCATTTTTGAGTAGCCAGCAGTCTTGTAGTTTAAGCGCATAAGGAGCAAAAATAATGCTTCTAAACATCACAGCGTCGTCATATTTTTCGTGAGAAAAATTCATAACTGTAATGTTGTGGATTTTTTCAGGGGTAAAATTTGAAACAATAATATTTTGTTTTGGAGTTTTATCAGGATTTTCAACGATATAAACAAAATGACTTCCGCCCCCTTTGCTTTCACCAAGTTTATGAGAAGCAATCGGAACAAGTTTATCATTTACCGTATAGCAAAATATGCTTAAAATTGCTCCAAAAATAATAACAGGAGTCATAATTCGATTAAAAGAAAGCCCAATTCCTCTTAAAATGGACAATTCAGAGTTTTTAGAAAGTCTATCGAAAGTGAAAATTGAACCTAATAAAATTCCAACAGGAATTGCTTTAGCTAAAACTTTTGGAATTTCAAGAATTAATTTTCTTATTGCGCCATAGCCTGTTAATTCGTCTTCTAGGAGCTTTTTAATGATTTTAAAAAGCGTTTCAGGAGCAATCCAAACAATAATAAAAAGAATTAAGCAAACTAATGTTGCGCCAAAAACCTGAGATAAAATGAATTTATCTAAAAGTGTGATTTTCATTTTATCTTTTGGAAATTTAAAATCTTTTATTTTAGAAATAATGTTTTGCATTATAGTACGAAATCTTTTCCTAAATAAAACTCTTTTGCAACAGGGTCAACTGCAACATCTGTGCTTTTTCCTGAAATTTTGATTTTACCATCAAAAATTACATTTGCTCTATCAGTGATTGATAGTGTTGCTTTTGGGTTGTGGTCAGTGATTAAAATGCCGATATTTTTTTCTTTGGCTAATTTATGAATGTTTTCTTTGATTTCGCCAATTGCAATAGGGTCAATCCCTGTGAAAGGTTCATCAAGAAGAATGAATGATGGTGTTGCGGCTAATGCTCTTGCGATTTCAACTCTTCTTCTTTCGCCTCCAGATAGTGCTACAGAAGCTGCTTTTCTTAGTTTTGCAACACCAAATTCTGTTAATAAGCTTTCTAATAGTTCGTCTTTTTGTTCTTTGTTTAATTTGTCGTTCATTTCAAGAACAAGTTTTAAATTATCTTCAACGTTTAGTTTTCTAAAAATTGAAGTTTCTTGCGGAAGATAGCCAATTCCAAGCTTGGCTCTTTCGTTCATCGGCAAATTGGTTACATCGATGATATTTCCATCATCTTCTTCGATTAAAACTTGACCAGAATTTGCTCTAACAAGCCCTACAACCATATAAAAAGTTGTGGTTTTACCAGCGCCATTAGGACCTAATAAACCAACGACTTCGCCTTTATTAACGTCAAAAGAAACGTCGTTTACAACTGATCTATCACCATATATTTTTACAAGATTTTTAGCAATAATTTTCATAATTTTTCTCTCTTTTTATCTAAATTATAGTATAAAAGAGGAAAATGAAAAAGATTTTACATTATAAAAGCAATAAAAAAGTCCTCAAAAGGGACTTTTTTATGTAAGTAACATCGAAACTCTGAAAGGTGGAATATAATTTTTATAATAAACTTGCTTGATTTACCATCGCAAGATTGTTTAACTGTGCGTTTAATGTTGTTGTGTATCTTGAATTTCCAACGTTATTTGTTTGGAAGTTTAAATACATATTTTCAACATAATTTCTTAAATCATTCACTTCTTTAGCTAATTCTTCATCGTCCATTCCTAAAGTTAATTTTGCTAATTCTTCTTTGATATCTTCAATATCATCTTTAGGATCAGGATTAAATTGAATATCTAATTGATACATCAAATCTGCCCAAGGTCTATCTGAATATGGTATTTCTTTTGGGGAGTTTTGACTTTCTTTTGCTTCTTTTGCGTTTTTAAGAAGTTGAATGTTTAACTGTTCGTTATCAGTTGGAACTAAGCCATAGCGACGCATTTCTTCAACAAGAGGCGATTCTTTTTTCTTTTGCTCATCTTTGTTGATTTGATAATAATATTCGTATAGGGAAACACTACTAATTGCGTTGATTGACATAGTTGCCTTTGATATCCTTCGGTTCGTCATGTATTTTATTCCCCAAAATCATTCAAAAATAACATGTGAAATTAAGCCTGTTGGGGGTATAATATTAAATACAGCGTATAATTCGAGGTTAAAAATGGAAAAAAATTATCAAGAATTATTAGAGGAAGCAAAAAAAGCTAGCAAAAATTCATATTCTCCATATTCAACTTTTCCTGTTGGAGCGTGTGTTTTATATGAAAATGGAAATAAATATTTAGGTTGTAACGTTGAAAATGCGAGCTATGGACTTGCTATATGTGCTGAAAGAAATGCGATATCAAGCGCTATTTCAAATGGAGAAAAGTCAAAAATAAAAGCTGTTGCAATATATTCTCCAAAACAAAAAAGATGTATGCCTTGTGGCGCTTGCAGACAATGGATGAGCGAATTTGCGCTAGATAAAAACGAAACAAAAATTATTTTAGAAGACGAAAACGATAAAATTTTGGTTTTATCACTAGAAGAAATTTTTCCTTACAGATTTACTTTAGAAGAATAAAAAAAGACGATTAATTAAATTAATCGTCTGTTAAAACTTGTTTTAATTCAATGTCTGGTTTGCCTAATACTCTTACTAATTCAAGAACTGAAGCTTTCATTTGGCATTTTTGACTTGAATTGTTGAAAAAGTCGGTATAAAAACAACCTTCGCAATTGCAACCTCTTTTGTAGCATTCAATTGCAGTTTGCGTCCATCTTCTCACTGCAGTAGCTCTTCCAAAATCTCTACTCTTTAACACTTTATAAACTCTCCCAAAAAATCTAGTTTGCAAAGGGTGTTTTTGCCTTGTCCCCCTTGGCTTTAATTTAATTATATCTTTTCAGTTTCAATTATCAAGCAATTTTTCGCCAATTATTACGGGAATTTACAATCATGATAACGCCTACCATGCTTGTGTTTCAAGGCTTCGCAAAGTCTAAGATGCATGATATGACATGATTTAAGACATGTCTAAAATCCAAAACCCATGCTAAATGCATGAAACAAGTATTTGTTAAAAAAGATAAAGGTGTAAACAATTGTAAATTATACGTTTATTTTGCCAATTTGGGGCATGCCTTTTGAAAAATTGGATGGGTTTTATAAAAGTATATTAATCAAACCATTAATAAAAAGATTTTTCGCTTCGCTCAAAATGACGATTGTTAGTTTGTTGCTTGAGTGTAAATAAGGTTTGATTTTTATTCAAAGTCAAATAAATCTTTAATTTTAACACCTAAATTTTCGGCAATAATTTTTAATTTTGTAATTGTAACGTCAGTTGCTGCTGTTTCTAAAAGACTAATCATTGAACGAGAAACACCATTTATCCCAATGTCATCTTGGGTTAATTTTTTTGTTTCTCTAAGACTTTTTAAATGTTTTCCAAATAAAAGTAAATAGTCTTTATTCATATTTTAATTGTTAGCGTTACTAGCTAATTTCACAATTAGTAGCACTAGCAATTTTAAATTATTCAAAATCAAACAAGTCTTTAACTTTGACTTTTAAATTATCGGCAATAACTTTTAGCTTGCTGGCGGTGATATCCGTTCTTGCTAATTCGATTAAACTTACCATTTGACGAGATATTCCGTTTATTCCTACATCGTCTTGTGTCATTTTGCGTGCCTTGCGTATTTTTTTAATATGATTTCCAAGTTTGTTTAAAAAATCCTTGTTCATTTTTTAATTGTTAGCTATACTAGCAGTGACTACAACTAGTACTACTAGCAAGATGGGATTTTGTCTGTGTATAATACGCCTATAATGACGTTGGGTGTTCTGACCCTTTATGTTAATGTTCATCCAAATACAGTCAAAAGATATGTAAAATATGGATTAATAAAACCTTGCGAGGTAAAAAATCTTAAATTGTATAGTATTAAAGATTTAAATAAAATATGTTTTATTCTTTTTTTAACTAAAGAAAAATTTTATACATTAAAAGAAGTAAAGGAATTATTGGATTTTTTGGAAAAAGAAAAGATTAAGCAAAAGCATTATATTTTTTATGTAGAAAAATTTAAAAAAAATAAAAAATAAAAACACTTCTTGAAAAGAAGCGTTTTTATTAAATTATATTTTGCGAATTATGTCTGGCTAAGCTCACTAGACTTGGGATTGCTCCTGAGGGACTTCGTCCCACGTCGCATTGGTACGGTATCCGCTCTGTCCGCCAGACCTCATCGGTCTGCCGTCACGAGCTTTACACACCTTTGCCCTCGTCGTCGTTCGCTAAGCCAAGTCTGGCTAAGCTCACTAGACTTGGGATTGCTCCTGAGGGACTTCGTCCCACGACGCTCATCGATAGTTTCGCCTAAAAACGCCAAATCTCAATGATTTGTCGTTTTCTTAACGGCTACACTCCGGCTTGCGCTTTTTCCTCTTCAGTCAAACCTTTAATTGTTAAGTTCACTCTACCTTTATCGTCGATTTTTTGAACTTTAACAACTACTTCTTGACCAATAGTTAAGTGCGGTTCGATTGTTTCAATTCTTTCGTTGCAGATTTGAGAAATGTGAACCATACCGTCTTTACCTGGAGCTAATTCAACAAAAGCACCGATAGGAATAATTCTTACTACTTTACCTTTGCAAATCATTCCAACTTCAGCTTTAAATGTTAAATCTTTAATCATTTTTTGAGCTAGCTCAGCGCCATCTTTATCATTTGATGTAATTGTAACTTTGCCATCATCTTGAATATCGATTTCAGCACCAGTTGCTTCAATGATACCTCTGATTGTTTTACCGCCAGGTCCAATTACTGTTCCGATATCTTCTTGAGGTATTGTCATTGATAATAATCTAGGAGCATTAGGAGAAATTTCAGCTCTTGGAGCGCTGATTGCTTCTTTCATGCATTCCATGATATATAATCTACCGTCTTTTGCTTGTGCTAATGCTCTTCTTAGTGTTGGATTAGAAATACCTTTAATTTTCATATCCATTTGAAGTGCAGTGATACCTTCTGAGTTACCAGTAACTTTAAAGTCCATATCACCTAAGAAGTCTTCAATACCTTGAATATCTGTTAATACGATATCAGCGTCATCTTCGTGGATTAAACCCATTGCAACGCCACCAATCATACATTTAACAGGTACACCAGCGTCCATTAAAGCCATAGATGAAGCACAAGTTGAGCCCATTGAAGTTGAACCGTTTGATTCTAAAACATCTGATGTTACTCTAATTGCATAAGGGAAATCGTCTTTAGATGGAAGAGCTGGTACATTAGCTCTTTCTGCTAAGTTGCCGTGACCTACTTCACGACGTCCTGGACCTCTAAGTGGTTTAACTTCACCAACAGAGAAACCTGGGAAGATGTATTTATGCATATAATCTTTCGATTTAACAGGGTCAACGCCATCAAGTTCTTGTGCCATACCTGGGCCAGCTAGAGTTGCAACTGATAAAATTTGAGTTTGTCCACGAGTAAATACGGCACTTCCATGAACTCCTGGAAGAACTCCAACTTCGCACCAAATTGGGCGAACTTCAAAGGTTTTTCTACCGTCAGCTCTAATACCTTCGTTTTTAATCATTGCTCTCATGATTTTCTTTTCAAGAGCTTTGAATTCTTCAGCAACGAAGTCAATTCCTGTTTCTTCAATCATTTTAGCAATAGGGTGTTCATCACCTAGCGCTTCAATTTTTTCTTTAACAACAGTTTTAATAGCGTCTAATTTTTCGCTTCTAGCATCTCTATCTGTTGTATGATAAGCGTCAACTACAGCATCATAAGCAGTTTCACGAATAATATTAGCCAATTCTGTTGTATCATGTGGGTTAACAAATTCTTGACGAACTACGCCACATTCATTAGCAAATGCTATTTGAGCGTCGCATTGTTTTGCAATTTCCACTTGTGCAAATTCAACAGCTGCCATAATATCGTCTTCTGTAACGAAATCGCAACCAGCTTCAACCATGATAACTGATTCTTTAGTACCAGCAATAACGATATTCATATCAGATTTTAAATCTTGGCTATGTGTTGGGTTTGCGATGAATTGACCATCAATTCTTCCAACTCTAACTGCGCCAACAGGTCCTTCGAAAGGTGCGCCTGATAACATCAATGCAGTTGAAGCACCAATGATTGATAAAATATCTGGTTGTTCTTCTTGGTCGTATGCAAATAATTGAGAAACAATTTGAACGTCGTTTCTATATCCTTTAGGCCATAATGGTCTAATTGGTCTATCAATTAATCTTGAAATAAGAATTGCTTTTTCTGAGCTTCTGCCTTCAGTTCTTGTATATCCACCTGGGATTTTACCGATTGCAGACATTCTTTCTTCGTAATCGATTAGTAAAGGGAAGAAATCTATTCCCACTCTAGGTTCTTTTGAAACTGTAGCGTGGATGAATAACATTGTTCCGCCACATTTTACTGTTACAGAAGAAGTTGCTTGTTTAGCGTATTTTCCTGTTTCAATTTCTACGGTTTTCCCACCAACCGTAAGTACCATTTTTTTGCTTTCTGGTTTAATCATCTTTTTCTTCTTTCTTTTACGTTATACATACGTTTATAGCTAAATTTTATAATAAAACTTAGCGTTTATCAATAAAAGATTTATGCACTAAAATTAAAGGGCTAAATTAATACCCCTCGCCAATTGTGTCAATTGCTTCAACTCTGATATCTGTGATTAATTCAGAATAAGAAATAACGACAATTGTTGGAATATGGCGCTCTAACATTTGATATAATGGTAATCTAATTCTTGGAGAACAAAGAATAACAGGCTGAACTCCAACGGCGCTTTGAGAGCGCATTAAGGTAGTTGCTGTTGTTTCAATCAATTCTTGTACTTGCATTGGATTTAATAGGAACATTGTTCCTAGTTCTGTTCTTTGGCAAGAGTCATCAAGAATTTTTTCCCATTCAGAAGATAGCGTTAAAGCGTATAAAACCTTATCTTTATTAGAATTAGATAAACAAATTTGACGACCCAGTGCTGCTCTTAAACGTTCAGATAGAATATCCGGTTCTTTTGAAAAACGAGCATAATCGCAAAGTCTTTCAAAAATGAAAATAACGTCTTTAATTGAAACTTTTTCTCTAATTAAATTAACAAAAATCTTTCTTAAATCTGATGTTGAAATAATTGTTGGAACAAGGTCATTAACAAGTGTTGGGTCTTGCGATTTAACAAGTTCCATTAATTTTAATACGTCAGTTTTAGTCATTACTTCATCAACATATTTTCTAACACATTCTTGTAAGTGCGTAACAATAACATCCACAGCGTCAACTGCTTGGATTTTATCATTTTTGCCGATATGTTGAGGGTTTAACCAATAAGCTTGTGATTGAAAAGTCGGTTCAATTGAAACAATAGCATTATCAGGAAGTTTTTTTCCTAATGCTTCATATTGATCAGCTATAACCATCATTTTACCAGGATAAACCGTTCCTGTTGCAACAGGGTTTCCACGAATTGAAATTAAATATTCGTTATCGCCAATGGCGGATGAATCCATAATTCTTATGTTTGGAATAATGTAGCCTAAATCATCTGTTACTCTTTGTCTTAAAGCTGCAATTTTTGCCAGTAGTTGTCCGTCTTGCTCAGGGTCTGCAATAACTAATAATCCTGCTCCAACTTGCAAGGATAAAACATCAACCCCAAGGCGTTCATACATTTTATTTGGGTTAACAAGGTCTTGCATGTTTTGTTTAACTGCGTCTAATTGACCTAATTGTTGTTGAACATCTTGATTAACTAAAACAGATAAACCGCCTAAAATCAAAATAGAAGCAAAAATTACGAAAGGGAACCAAGGTAAGCCAGTAACCCCTGATGTAACAGCGATTAAAAGTAAAAAGCCTGCCGCTAGAAATAAACTTGTTGGTTTTGATAAGATTTGAACTGCTAAATCAGAACCCAATGCAACTCCGCCTCCTGTTGCACGTGTCATCACGATACCGGATGAAATTGCCATTAAAAGTGAGGGAACTTGGGCAGCTAAACCGTCACCAATTGTTAAAATTGTATATTTTGCAACAGCGTCCGCTGGCTGCATTCCGTTTAATAAAATACCGATAATCAAACCGCCAATGATGTTAATTAAAGTAATAATGATACCTGCGATAGTATCACCTTTAACGAATTTCATCGCACCATCCATTGAACCGTATAAGCTTGATTCTCTTTGCAAGTCTTCTCTTCGCTTAACCGCTTCTTCTGGTGAAATTAATCCAGCGTTAAAGTCGGCGTCAATTGTCATTTGTTTACCAGGCATGGCATCAAGTGCAAAACGAGCACTAACCTCAGCGATACGTTCAGCACCTTTTGTAATTACCATAAATTGAACAACAGTGATAATTAAGAAAATTACACCACCAACAACCATATTTCCGCCGGTTACGAAATTTCCGAAAGCTTCAACAACTTGCCCAGCGTCGCCCTTGGACAAAATCAAACGAGTGGAAGCAATGGATAAAACCAATCTAAAAACCGTACCGATAAGAAGAATGGATGGAAATGCAGCCAATTCAAGAGGTTTGTTAACATATAATGATATCATCAATAGAACGATACCAAGAGTTATATTAAAACTGATTGAAAAGTTAACAACCCAATTGGGCATTTCTAATAACAAAATTAAAATCGCCACAATAACAAAAGCAGCTAATGCAATTTCTGATAATGGATTAGAACCCCCTTTTGGAGCAGCCATAGGCTATAGCCCTCCTTTGTAAATTCCAAATGTGTTTTGTAAAACTGCCAATTGGCTTTTGAAGTTTGCATCAATTACACCATTATTAGCAACTACAATACAACTTCCTTTATCTACGCTTTCATCTTGGGTGATTATAATTCTTGCATTAATATTTTTTTCTTTTAAAACCTCTGGTAATGAAATATTAGCAAATTCAACGTCAGCAGGATTAACTTTAACTTCTAGTCTTTGAGTTTCAGAGTTAAATTCATCCATAACGGAAGAGAAAATTTCTTTTAAAATTTCATCATTCATGGTTGTTTCTTTTTTAATGATTTTTTTAGCTATTTCAAAAGCTATTTCCATAATATGAGGATAAAACTCTTCATACATTTCATCTTTCATAGCTAAAAATTCAATTAAATCTTTTTTAATTGCATCTAGTTGGTTTTGAGCTTCTAAAAAACCATTTTTATAACCCTCTTTTGCAGCTAGTTCTTTAATGGTATGAGCTTCTTGCTGAGCACGAGAAACTAAAGACCTTTCATCAATTCGGCGATAGCCTCTTCTTCTATCTCCTCTTCTTCTTTCAACCCTTTCTTTAAATTCAATTAAAGAAATGTCTATTTTTTCAAAATCTTCAAGCTCAGAGGCTTTTTCAACGGGTTTTTCTTCTATTTCGCTCGGCAAGGGAGATGTGTTTGTTTCGTTAGTGTTTTTTGCATTATCGACATTCAAAATTAAATCTTCTTTTTTGATTATACTTCCTCTTGGAGCAACAATTGAAGATTGCGATTTTTTATTTGGAATGTTCTTTTTTCTAATTATCATGAAACATTTTCTTCTAAATATTTAGATATAACATCTGCGATATAAGCAGGAACTTTTGCTTTTCTTTTTGTGTAGCAAGCATCAACAAACTCTTTAATTAAAGGTCTTTCATTATTAATGATATTAAAAATAGCTTCTTTAGACGAATTTTTAACAATTTTACACATTTTTTTGTAAGCTCTATCATAACTTACAACAACAGCCTCAGGCAGTGCGCTTTTCATTTCTTCCAAACAGCGCATGGTTGCACCCATGTCTAGTTTTTCTTCTAAATCCGGCATTTTTAAATATTTCATTAAAACATCACGTTCTGGTTTATTGAATTTTTGAAGAATGTTTTTTAATTTTTCTGTTGGGAAATTTTTGATTAAAACGGCTAAAGAAGCGAGTTTAATTATTTTTTCATCGCTCATAATAGCGATATCTGCTGCGGTTTCTGCTTCAACCTGTTCAACAGCCATAGTATCGATGTTAGACTGCGAAAGTGCGTTTTGTGTTGTTTGTTCGTTTAAAAGACCTTTTTGTTTTAGTTCATCTATTGTTTTTTCAAAACATTTTTTAACTTGTGCTTCAACAAGAGAGATTAATTGCTCTTGTGGCATATCACGCTCAACTGCTTTTTTTGCAATATCAAAAACAGTGAAAGCAATTTTTTGTAAAATTCCTTCTCTAAATTTCGGCTCAATGCCTGCTCTTATAATATCTACAGATTTGTGAAAAATCCATTCGCCAATAAATTGTGTAATTAAGCTTGCCTGTTGAGCATTTAACTTTGAATTTTGTTCGCCAACAAGTGCATCTCCAGCCATTTTACAAAAACGAAAGATGATGTTAACTATAAATTCTTTGTCTTCATTGTTAACGTCAGCAGGGATAACCTGACTTGCTTGTCCTGCTAAGTCTTTTGCAAAAGCGTCACAATTGAAAGTTTTTAAATCAGTTTCTGCCATCTCTCCCCTTTAACCTTGATTTATGCACTTTCAATCCAGTTTTTGATTTTTTCTATAGCTTCTGTTTCATCCATTGAATTTAAATCAGACTCTAGTTCATCAATCGCTTCATTTAGACCGTTTCTTGGTCTTTGGGCTGCTGCCATTGATTTTGCTTGTTCTAAAGCTAGAGCGTATTGATTTTTTTGTTCAATGAAATTTTGAGCCATTTGTTCTTGTTGGGCGATTAAAGAACTTGCTTGAGCAGTCACATTTTTTAATTGTTGTTCTTGGCTTGCTGCAATTTGTCTTAAATTTTCAAGTTCTTCTTCTTGTTTTTTAGCTTCATTTTTAACTTTTTTGCCAATATGACCTAAGCCAAATACAAGACCAATCAAAAGCATTGCCCCAACAACCCACCAAGGATTGCCAGATTCTTCAACTTTAGGAAGTTCGTTTTCTTTATCAGGAGCTAAAATTAAGCTTGTTGATTCAACAAAAGCAATTGAAACGTTTTCAGGGTCAACTTTTGGGCTTGCAGCATGTGCAATTAAAGTTTTTAGTTCATATAAGCTCATGTTTGTTGGAATTGCGGTTTCTTCAATTGAAACAGCAACAGAAATTTCTTCGATAATTCCTGCTTGCATATATTCATTTATTTGAGTTTTAGAAACGCCATATTGAGTTTCGGTTGCAGTTCTTGAATATTGTCTATCTTGAGAAGAACTTCCTGTCTGAATTGAAGTTTTAACGCCAGATGGAACATAAACGCTAACAGGATTCATGCCTGAGCTTGTTGAATTGTCATTGTTATCTCCAAGATTTTCTCTAAACTCTTGTTCTGAAACTGATGTTTTTTGTTCAGGGTCATATAAAATGCTTGATTTTTCAACAGGAGCTTGGGTTAAAAATGTTGAAACAGTAGCAATGTAGTTACCTTTTCCTAAAAGCTTATCTAATTGAGCATTAACTTTGGATTGCATGTATTTATCATTTTCTTCAATTTTTGCAATCGCATCGTCAGATGCTCCAATGATTGAATTATAAACAGTTCCATTTGTATCTGTAATTGAAATGTTATCTGATTCAAGTCCATGAACAGCGCCTAATAAAAGATTGGAAATTGCTTTAACTTTCATATTATCCAATCTTTCGCCTGATGGCATAGTGATTTGAACAGTTGCCGTTATTGGTTTTTGATTTTGTGCAAAGAAAGTTTGTTCTGGAATTGAAATAAATACTTGCGCATTTTCAATTGGGGGGATTTTTCTGATTAATCTTGCCAATTCGCCATTTATAGCTCTGATTAATCTAATTTTTTTATCATCTTTAGTAGATGTAAAATCGCCTTTATCGAATATTTCAAGTCCTGTGTGTTCGTCTAAAAGTCCGCTTTTAACGATTGCCAAAAGTGCTCTATCTCTTTGATCTTTTGTGTATTCTCTTAAAACTAAACTTGTTTTTGAACCGTTGTCAACTTTTGTAGCAACAATTTGTTCACGAGCTAAAAGCGCTTGAACTTCAAGGGCTTTACCAGGGTTTTCTGTGGTGAACAATGTGACTGGGTCATTTTTAATTATTTTTTCAACTTTAACTTGACCGTTTTGTCCTTTAGCGCCACCGCCAGCATTTACGCTTGCAATTGTAGCAATCATGATAATTAGCATAATAACAGCAATTCCTACACAAATTATTATTGTGTAGAAAAGTGGTTTATTTTCCATTATCTGTTTTAGGTCAAATTTTTCCATATTTTGTGATGTTCTATACTTTAAATTATACTATCATAATTGATTTATTTTTAATTAAATCTGAATTTGCATGATTTTTTCATACGTTTGTAGGATTTTACCTGTTATTGTGGTTGCTGCTTGAACTGTTAATTCGCTTTGAGCAATTGCACTCATAACTTCATGGATATCAGCTTTTCCTTGCATTGCAGCTGCCGCCATTTGTTCTGGTTTATTAGTTACTTCGTTAATTTGAACCATCATATCGCCCATAACATCTTTAAAAGATTTAACATTCATTTCATCAGAATTTAGGGAAATATTTCCGCTTAAATTCATTGATGGAATTGAGTCTAAATCTTTCATTTTAAAGAAATTTACTTGATTAATGTGGTTCATAATTTATCCTTTATAGATATTGTGCCAATATTGATTTAACGTAGTTTTGCGTTTCTTTATATGGCGGAACTCCGTCATATTTATCAACTGCCCCAGGACCTGCGTTATATGCAGCAAGAGCTAGGATTTTATTTCCATGGTATTTATCTAACATTTTTCTTAGATATTTAACTCCACCATCGATGTTTTCTTTTGGGTTAAATGCGTCTTTAACCCCTAAATCTTTAGCCGTTGCGGGCATTAATTGCATTAAGCCTTGTGCTCCAACGTGTGATATTGCATCGGGATTATAACCTGATTCTTGTTTTACTACTGCTTGAATTAATTTTTCTTCAACGCCATATTTTTCGCTTGCGTCTTTAATATAGCCTAAAATTGCTTCTTTTGATTTTGAAGTTGGTTTTGTATCTAGTTTTGTTAAAGAGCCAAAAGGCATTGGAGTAATTTTTTTAGTATCTAAATTTGGGGGTAAATCAAGGTTAAAAATGCTTGGTGTTTTATCTTCTTTTTTTGACTCAGCTAAAATTTCTTGAAAGGCACTAAGTTCTTTGTTTTGCGTTACTGGTTCATTTTTTGGGTAAATTGAATTGATATAGTTATCAAGCTCGTTAATTCTATTAAACGCAGCAGCTTGAGAAGATGAATTAATGTAGTTTTGAATTTGTGGACTAAACATTATTTACCTATATCCCCTTTGTTTAATCGGACGACTTTTAAGCGTTAAAATTAAATTAAATTTTTAAAAATCAACCAATTAGTGTAGTTATAAGACATAAAATTAGGGAAGCAGTAATGTTTTAATGATTTTTATTTAAAAGTAAATATAAAAACAGTAATATGAGTTTTATTCATATTACTGTTTAATTATGAAACTTATTAGCTAAAATGATACTTCGCCGTTATTTTGTTGAATGCTTTGTTCAAAAGTTTCGAGTTCAGCTTTTTTGCAACCATCTTTTTCATAAGTGGCAACCATGTTTTTGCCATTGTGTTTTGAAAAATATAGCGCAGTATCAGCTGCATTAATTAATTCTTTTGCTTCTTGACCATCTGTTGTATATTGAGCTATACCAATTGAAACAGTTGGAGATAAAGTTTCTGTTTCGTTAATTTTAACTTCAATTTGAGAAATATTTTTTCTAATGCGTTCTGCAATAACACAAGCATCTTTTTTATCTGTTTCAGGTAAGATTACAACAAATTCTTCTCCGCCGTAACGAGCCGGAATATCAATTTTCCTAACTGTTTCTTGTAAAACTGCAGCAAGGCGTTTTAAAATCGTGTCGCCTGTTAAGTGACCATAAGTATCGTTAATTCGTTTGAAATTATCAATATCCATGATAATTAAAGACATATTTCTCTTATATCTTGCGCAACGACGCATTTCATTTTCTAAAAGCGTATAGAAGTGACGATAGATATAAAGTTTAGTCATACCATCTTTTGTAGCTAATTCATATAATTTAGCGTTATCAATCGCAATTGCTGCTTGGTTTGCTAAAGAAGTAATAAATTCTAAATCTTTTTGGTTGAATAATTTATCGTGTTTTTTATTTGTAATGTTGATTACACCAATAACTTCGCCTTTTGCAACCAATGGCACACAAAGCAAAGATTTAGTGTTAGATAAAACTTCTTTTACAATAAAACGAGGGTCAGCTGAACCAAGGTTTGTAATGATTGGTTTACGCTCTAAAAATACTGTCCCTGCAATACCTTCGCCTATGCCGATTTTGGCACATTGAACAGCACCGTTGTTAATCGCTTCTTCAAGTTTTTTATCTTGTAAACCTGAAACAATTCTAACTTGCAGAGCGTTTAGGGTGTAATCATAAAGCATCAATGAGCCTTTTTCAGCATCAAGCGTAATTAAGGCTTTTTGAATAATTACTTGTAAAAGTCTTTTTAAATCATCAATAAAGTTAACTGCTTGAGAAATGTTATAAAGTATTGAAATATTATGCAAAGAGCGTTGCAATTCAAGCATTTCTTCGTCTTTTTTAATTCTTTTATGATATTTTGCGATGATAGGTTCAATATAATCGAAAATTTTATTTAAATTTGCAATTGTTTCGCTTTCAATTGGAGTTTGCTCATCTTCTTTTATAAAGCAAAAACAAATTGGCACTTGGTTAGAGAAAAATACTCTAACATGGCTTGGATTTAATATTAAAATATTATTTTTTTCTAAAAAACTTTTGAATAAATGAGCGCCATTTTCGTCTTTCATCGAAATTATTTTCGCTTTATTGACAGCGTCCCAAAAAGCAGCATTTGCTTCATCGCCCTCAACAAATTCGGAATTCCTCAAGTTGTTATTATCTGTTAAAATGCATTTATAGCGCTGATTTTCAAGAAGATAAAAAGTAATATCTTGCGAATTAATAATATTAGCGCAATGGGATTTCAATTTTGCTAAAAGTTCACGTACATCATCTGTTTGATTAGCAATTGTGCTAATTTCAAACATCATGTTAAGATGTTTTATGTTGTTTTCTAAAGACGAATTTTGATACTCTGACATAATAAAATAATTATAGTTCTTAAATTATCAAAAATCACTGAATGCAAGCTTAAATACAACGTTTGGAGGAAAAATGAGCGAAATATGCAAAAACTGGTCAACTTGGCTAAAACAAACAAGATTTTCATATATGAATGAAGCTCAAAAAGAGCAAACCATTAATTGGCTTAATGCAATTCGTGACCAAGTTTTGTTATTGGCTGATATTAAAAATGGTTATAAGGTTGCGGATTTTGGCTGTGGCTCTGGTTTATTGGCTTTTGGCGTTTTAGAAAAATTTGAAGATAAAGTAGAACTTATTTTTTCTGATAAATTTCAAGATTGCCTTGATGAATGTCAAAAAATTCTCTCTCAAACTCCAGTTGCACATAATGCAAGGTTTTTGCAAAGCGATATTTCAGATATTAAATTAGAAAATAATTACCTTGATAGAGCGCTAACTCGTTCTGTTTTAGTTCATGTTAAAGAAAAACAGCCTGTATTTAATGAACTTTACAGGGTTTTGAAACCGCAAGGGTATTATTGCGCGTTTGAGCCAATAATATCTGAAAATACAAGATATTATGAACTTGTTAACCCACAACAAATAAGCGATTATAGCGATTTTGCTGCTGCTGAAAAAGAATTTATGGAAAATCCAAACGACCCATTGGTTAATTTTAGCGCTCATAGTTTGGATAAAAATATGACAGAAGCTGGTTTTAGCGATGTTATTGTTCAAGTTCAAAAAGTTGCTTCAAACTATACTCCATCATCTGAAGCGATTTTAAGCTGGTTTATTGCTCCTCCTGCTCCTGATCAAAAAACCATGAAAGAAAGATTTTTAGAATATTTTGAAGAAAAGAAAGTTGATAACTTTATTTCAGAAGTTCAAAATGCACTAGCAAACACTGAAATCTCAGTTTCATCTAATACTGCATTAATTAAAGCTATGAAATAGTTCTATCTAATAGCTTTTCAACGACACCTTTTAGCGCAATTTTAACGTGATAATAGCTTAATCCGCCTTGCATATAAATTGCATAAGGCGCACGAGTTGGTCCATCTGCTGATAGTTCAATGGTTGAACCCTCTATAAAACTTCCTCCTGCCATTAAAAGATTACAATCATACCCTGGAACTGTATCAGGTATTGGAGTCAAGTAACTTTCAACTGGAGAAAATCTTTGTATCATAGAACAAAAATCTTGTTGCTCTTCAACGCAGTTAAATTGAATTGTTTGAATTAAATCCGTTCTTTTTGAGTTTGATGATGGGAAAGTGGTAAATCCCATATCTTCAAACACTTTAGCAGCTAAAATCGCTCCTTTATGAGCTCCTGCAACGATTGATGGAGCCATAAAGAAACCTTGAAGCATAATTCGAGTTTGATTGTGCATAGCACCACCCTCTGAACCAATTCCTGGGGCAGTCAAACGGCGTGCTGCTAAATCGACATATTTCTTTTTACCTGCAATATATCCGCCAGCTTCAACTATTCCGCCACCTGCATTTTTAATTAAACTTCCTGCAATTAAATCAGCGCCAACTTCAGTGGGTTCTAGTTTTTCAACAAATTCACCATAGCAATTATCTACAAAACAGCATATTTCAGGATTTTTTGCTTTAACAATTTTTACTATTTTTTCAATGTCAGCTATTGATAATGGTTTTCTAAGCGAATATCCACGAGAACGTTGAATTAAAACCATTTTAGTATCATCTAAAAGATATTTTTCAATATTTTCAAAGTCCACTTCAAGCCCATTTTTTAGCGGAACTTCTGAGTATTTTACCCCATGACCCATTAAGCTTGAAGAAAAATCATCGCAATTAGGGCGAGAACCAATAATTTGTTGCATAGTATCATAAGGTTCACCTGCAATAGAAACCAATCTATCGCCATATCTTAAAACACCAAATAAAGCGCAAGCTAGAGTATGGGTTCCAGAAACAAAATGGGGTCTAACGATTGCAGCTTCTGTTTTAAAAGTATCCGCAAATACCTTATCTAGTGCTTCACGTCCCATATCGTCATGACCATAACCAGTTACAGTGTAAAAATGTTCTTCTCCAATTTTATTATTGTAAAAAGCTTCAAGAACTTTCTTTTGGTTATATTCTGCTATTTCATCAATATTATTAAAAATATCAAATAGTGATGTATGAGCTTTATCTACAATTTCATTTGCTTTTAATTTAGTGTCTATCATTATCTTTTCCTTTATTTAAGATAATTTTAACACAAGGGAATTAAAGTTTAACAAAACCATTTTTAAGCGAACGAAGCGCATTTTTTGCTGCTTCTTGTTCTGCTGGTTCTTTGTAATTATTAAAAGCTGTATCTAAATATTTTCTATCATAATAAACTCTTGAAGCATAACCATTATCTTTCATAACAGTTTGAAATCTGATTTTAGACGGGTTATAGCCTTTTTGAGCAACATATTCCATTAGTTCAATAATTGGATTTTGAGGAATATCAGAACATTCTTTTTTAATTTCGTCAATAAATAATCTTTCAATAAAAGCATACGTATTATCAAAATCTGTTGAATCATCATCTGCTATCATTGCACCAATTAAAGCATTAAACATTTCAACATAAGGTTTTTTAGGAACTCTTCCTCTTAAATAATTTTCATCAATTAAAAGCAGCTCGCTTAAACCAAGACTGTCTGCTTTATCTCTTATGTTTTCATCAGATAAAACTTTTTTGGATATCTCTATCATTCTTGTTTGGTCAACATCATCTTTTTCTTTATAAATCATATTTCCAATAGCAAGCATTAACATATTTTTGCCAACATAAGCCATTCTTTTGTTGTCGAATTTTGCTGTTGGAGTAATGTCCATTGCATCAATAACACTGTGGTGTACGCAAGCTTGATTTAATAATTCAGGATTTGAAAAGTAACATTTATTTCTTTCTTGAAACTCTTGAAGCTTATATGCTCTAACAGGGTCAATTTGAACAGGTTTTTCATCTTTTTTAGCAAAACCTGTAAATAAAATTTGATTTTTAAGAGGTATTGTTGCTTCAAAGTTTGCTAAATTTTGGTTTTGGATAGTGTTTTGTTGTTTTTGCGTTTTAGATGTTTTATTTGATTTTAAATTTTGATTTTGAAATGTGATAGCTTGAACTCTCATTTTGTTTCCTTTTTTGCTTTTGTTTATTGAAAACTTGTGAAAAATATTTTTTGCTCAAAGTTGCTCAATATTAAAAATAATGTTTTAATTAAACTAAAATAGGAATTTATAAGGAAAATAAAATGAAAAGCGATATCATTAAAAAAGGAATTGACCATGCACCACATAGAGCATTATTATATGCAGGCGGTTTATCAGATAAAAATATAGAAAAACCTTTTATTGGTATTGCAAGTTCATTTACTGACCTTGTTCCAGGGCATGTTGGAATGAGAGATTTAGAAAGACAAATTGAAAAAGGAATTCATTCTAACGGCGGTCAAGCGTTTATTTTTGGCGTTCCTGCTGTTTGTGATGGAATTGCAATGGGTCATTGCGGAATGCGCTATTCTTTACCATCTCGTGATTTAATTGCAGATTGCGTTGAGTCAGTTGCAAGTGCACATCAGCTTGATGGGCTTGTATTATTAACAAATTGCGATAAAATCACTCCAGGCATGTTAATAGCTGCACTTCGCCTTAATATTCCTTGTATTATAGTTACAGCTGGTCCATCTTTAGAAGGAAGCTGCAAAGGCGAAACTTTAACATTTATTCGTGGTTCTTATGAAGCTATTGGAAAATATCGAATAGGTGAAATAACTGAAAATAAATTAAATGAAATGGAACATTGCGCATGTCCTACTATTGGTTCATGTCAGGGTTTATACACAGCAAATACTTTAGCTTGTTTAACAGAAGTTATGGGTATGAGCCTCCCAGGGTGCGCTACAGCTGCTGCTGTTTCATCTAAAAAAAGAAGAATTGCTTTTGATTCAGGCTATGTTGTTTGCGATTTAGTACGAAATAACGTTTTACCAAGAGATATCGTAACAAAAGACTCTTTAAGAAATGCTATTGTTGCTGATTTAACCTTAGGTGGTTCAACTAATTCAATTCTTCACCTGTTAGCTATTGCAAACAGTGCTGATATTGATTTATCGCTAGATGATTTTGAAGAATTATCTAAAAAAATTCCTCAAATAATTAAACTTGACCCATCAAGCACTTTAACAATGACAGATTTAGATAATGCAGGCGGTATTTCAGGCGTATTTAAAACATTGTGGGGCAATACTCCTGAATTAAAAAATACTAAAAATTTAATTGGTCAAAGTGTGGAAGAAATTGCAAATTCTGCTTGGGTAAATAATGAAGTTATTAGACCTTTAAATGATCCAATTACATCTAACCCAGGGTTAGCAATTTTGCACGGTAATATCGCTCCTGATGGTGCTGTAGTTAAAATTTCAGGCGTTGAAAAAGATGTATTTGAATTTAAGGGAACTGCTAAAGTCTTTAACCATGAAGAAGACGCTATGAAAGCAATAACAGATGATGTAGTTGTTGCAGGTGATGTCGTTGTTATACGCTATGAAGGACCAAAAGGTGGTCCTGGCATGAGAGAAATGTTAGCTCCAACTGCGCTTTTAGTAGGTAAAGGTTTAGGTAAAAAATGTGCTCTTATAACTGATGGCAGATTTTCTGGCGGAACTCGTGGACTTTGTATCGGTCACATTGCACCAGAAGCAGCGTTAGGTGGAGTTATTGGTTTAATTGAAGATGGCGATACAATTGAAATCAATATTAATGACAGAACCATCAATCTTTGTGTAAGCGATGAAGAATTAGCAAAAAGAAAAGAAAACTTTAAACCTTATGTTAACGAAGTAAAACGTGGATATTTATCTAAATATCAAAGAAACGTTTCTCAAGCAAATAAAGGTGCTTTAGCAGAGTAGAACTTAGCTAAACATACTTCCAAAATCTTCATTAGAATTATTTTGTTCAAGCGGAGCATCAAAGTCAAATTCTTCTTCGTTTTGGGTTTCTTTGGTTTGCGCAATAGTTTTTTCTTCAATAACTTCATCGTCAATATATTCAATAGGTGCTTCAGGATTATAAGGCTCACCTAAAAGAAGTTCTAAGTTGTGTTTTGCTTCTTTGTGATTTAAGTCGTTATCAATTGCTTGTTTATAGTATTTTATTGCTCTTTCTGAATCGCCAACTAATTCATAAGCCAAAGCAAGGTTGTATAAAGTATCGGAATTATTTGGTATATATTTTAAAACATTGTTAAATTGTTCGATACTTTGAGCATATTCAAGTTCTTTTGTTAATGAAATTGCATAAGCAATTCTAGCTTGAACATTCATTGGGTTAATGTTGATTGCGTCTTGAAATGCAGCTTTAGCTAGTTTTGTTGAGCCTGATTCATCATAAGCACAACCTAAACCAAAATAATACATTGATTCTTGGGGCTTAATTGAAATTGCTCTTTTAAAGTGAGCAATTGAATCTTGGAAGCTCTTAATTTGATAGTTACATCTTCCAAGTTGGAAATAAACTTCGTCGTTTTCTTCGTTATATTTTAGTGCTTCAAAGAATTTATCAAAAGCTTGGTTGTATTCGCCTTTTTTGAATAAATCTTGCGCCCATGCACAAATTAAGTTTGAAATATATTTAATGATGATTTCACTTTGTTCGGATGGAAGCTCGTCTAGAAGCTTATTGTATAAATTAACCCCAATTTGAAATTCGCCCATAATTGTATATGCCTGAGCTAAAGTGAAAGCAAAAGACGTTTCTTTTGGGTTTTGGGTCAATAAATCTTTTAAAAGGCTAATTGCTTCTTTACATCTTCCTGATTTAATCATGGCGTTGCATAATTCGTTTTGGTGATATAAGAAATTAGCGCTTGAATTGTCTTCTAAGCTTAGGATTTTCTTAAACGCTTCAATTGCACTATCCCAATCTTCGAGAGTAGTGTATAAGTGTGCAATTTTTTCTAATATTTCAAAATCATCTCCAACAATAGCGATGATTTTTTTGTAATATTTTAAGCAATCTTGCCAGTATTTGTTTTTGTATGCTAAATCTGCAAGTAAAATTAAAACTTCGAGATTTTCTTCGTCATTGTGGTGTATTTTTTCATATATTTCAAATGACTTTTCAGTGTTATTTATTTTTAAATATAAATCAGCTAAAATATAGCGAAGCTCGACAATTCTTGTCTCGTCCAGCTCTGCTTCCAAAATCATTTGATACATTTCAATTGATTTTTCATATTCTTGAATTTCTTCGTATAGTTTTGCCAATGTTTCAACAGCGTTGATGTTTCCGCTATCATACATTAAAATTTGTTCGTAGTGTTCAATTGCACGAGATTTAGGACCATTTTCGCTGTAATAGCGTGCTAAAATTTCTTGTGTTTCAATATCATAAGAATTAATGCTCAATAATGCTTCATAGTGCATTATTGCCATTTCTTCGTTTCCTGTTTCCATTAAAGATTGAGCTAAAATTCTTCTTAAATCAACATCTCCAAAGTTTTTAGATAGTTCTCTTTGAGCATATCTTTGAAGTTCGCTATGCAAACCCTGTTCATATAAACTATGGCAGCGCTCCATTACGTCAGTATAAACAGGTTCTTTTGCAACTTCTTTAACTGGTTCTTGTTGCGTAACGGTATTGGTTATAAAAAGAAAATATAACCACATTATTGTTCCGATAAATAATACTAATCCTAAAATAAGAAGAATATTCATAATAAAATTATACTATTGTTCAAAAAATAGTAAACTAGAGCAAATTCAGTATTTTTCTTTACACAAGTCAAAAAAACATTAAAATGTTATTATGAAAAAAATCTTTATTATTATGTTTGCCATGGTTTCGTTGATTATTCCAGCAAAATCTGCTGAAATGATTGATGTTGACTATAATTTTATAGATACAGCTTTTGATGGCATTCAGCCAATCACTGATAAGCAATTTAACGACACAATTAACAAATTGACTCCTCAGCCTGTTGAAAACACTTTTGGTGGCAGATTAAAAGCTTTTCTTTTTGGAAGAAAATATGGAGTTGAAAACCAACCACCAGTCCAAGAAGAAGTCCAAGTTGATATTGGTGGTGAGAGAAAAGCTATTCAAGATATGAAAAATGGCATTCAATATATCAAACTTGTTGCTTCGATTGTTGGTGAAAATAATCAAATTATTCCTTTGGGAAATTATAAAATTCAAGAAAAATTAGTCGATAATCAGCCTATGCTAATGTTTTATCAGGGGTATAAAGAATATGGTATGTTGAAATTAACCAAATTCGACGATGTTGATAAAAAAGGAAATGAAATCATATATTCAAGAGTAGATATTTTGTCTGATAGTTTGATTAGAATTGTTTATTCAACTTTGGATGATACAAAGTGTGCAATGGCTAAAGTGGCATTGTAGATTACTTTTCTTTATACTTATAAACCTTGCAATATTTTTCATCAATCAATTTTTGATTGATATTGGTATCATCAAAATATAATATTCCTAAAACTCTTGAATATTTATCAATCCCCCTAAATTCAAAAGAAGCAGTTTGAAAACGACAAACTAATAATAAGTAAGAGCAATAAAAAACGTACTGACATAT
Organism: Cyanobacteria bacterium SIG27; assembly: GCA_015152565.1. GTDB lineage: Bacteria > Cyanobacteriota > Vampirovibrionia > Gastranaerophilales > Gastranaerophilaceae > RUG14156. The sequence goes on along the minus strand of SUTT01000010.1, from coordinate 3,561 downwards.
AAACATACAATATCATATTATTCATAAATACATCCAAAAACTATTATTTTAATAGATTTTGAAATTGGAGAAATTATGTCGGTTGATAGAAAGTTAATGAGAAATGGAAATGGCTGGGCGCTTAGTATAAATTCTACTATACTTGGTTTTTTGGATGTTGACCCTGAAGTTAATATGGTAAAATACGTTATTGAAAATGATAAATTAATTATCACTAAAAGTGATAAAAAAATTGAAAAAAACGCACAATAGGGTAAGTTCCTAACTCTCCGCTAGCACAGACAATTACGAAGAATTGGCTAGAAAGGAGGGGAAATGAACAATTTAATAATAAAAATCGCCATTACGGCAATAATAGCGATTTTGAATTTCATTTTATTGTTCTTATAGGGAACGAAGAAAGGCTTGAAGAGTTCACGGCTCTTTGAGCCTTTTCCCTATACTTTTATTATATACCACATTTCAACTTTTTCAAGTACAATAATTCTAAGGGTAAGCTAACCTATTTGCTCCTCCCCCTGCACAGACTTGTTAAGAAGAAATTGACAGGAAAGGAGGTGAAGAGGTGAAATTCTGTATATCAGAAAAAGCGCTACTTCTTATCTTATTGATAATTATAGCACTTTATCATTTCGTAAAATAGGGAAGTTAAGAAAGGCTTGAAGAGTATGCGGCTCTTTGAGCCTTTTCCCTATACTTTTATTATATACCACATTTTAACTTTTTCAAGCTTCAATTCACAAAATTCTCCCATTTGCCAAACAAAAATTTGCATAATATAATCTAAATAAAGTTAAAAAAGGATATCAGGATGAACAGTGCAATTTTAGTTGGTCGTGTTGGACAAGACCCAGAAATCAAATATTTTGAAAGCGGAAAAAGTAAAACAACTTTTTCAATCGCAGTAGATAGATGGAACCCAAAAACAAAGCAAAGAGAAGCCGACTGGTTTAATATTCAACTTTGGGATAAAAAAGCTGAATCTGCAGCAGAATGGGTTAAAAAAGGTTCTATGGTTGCCATTGAAGGCAAAATTATGGTTTCAAAATGGCAAGCTCCAGATGGCGAAATGGTTGAAAGATATTTAATCAACGCAACAGACTATAGCTTTGTTGGAAGCAAAAGGGATTCTCAAGCAGAGTAATTTATTATGGCTTTAATTGATTCAACGGTTATAATTGCTGACGATTTAACAGGCGCTAACGACACTGCTTTACAATTTTTTAAAAAAGGCAACAGCGCTAAAATTATCATTGATTGCAACCAAGATTTCCATGAAATTGAAAAAACGGATGTTTGGTCAATTTCAACTGAAAGCAGAAATATTGATAAAGAAATTGCCTTTAAAAGAGTAAACGAAGTTGCTCAAAAGCTCAGAAATAACTTATCAATTGAAAATTTTTATAAAAAAATCGACTCGACTTTGAGGGGAAATGTCGGAGTTGAAATTTTGGCAATGCTTGAAGCAACACAAAAAGAAGTTGCAATTGTTGCTCCTGCTTATATTGAAGAAAATAGAACCACAATTGGTGGCTATCAGCTTTTAAATGGTGTTGCAATCGAAAGAACACAATGTGCACTAGATCCTAAAGCGCCAATTTATGAATCATATATTCCTGATATTTTAAAAAAAGATTTAAATCCTCAATATCATAATATTATTGACACTATTGGCTTAAACGTCGTAACAAAAGGAGCAGGTCCAATTGCACTTAAAATTAATGAGTTAGTTCAAAATGGTAAAAAAATAATTGTAGTTGACGCTATGTCTAGTGCTGATTTAGAGCAAATTGCCCTTGCGATTTCTAAAAGTAATTTTGATATTCTTCCTTGTGGAAGTGCGGGCTTAGCTAATGCAATTAATAAAATTGAAGGTGAAAATGAAGAATTAAAACCTTTAATATCACTACCAAAACTTGCAAAATTCATTGTTTCAGGTTCAGCTACCCAATTAACACTTAAACAAATTGCAAAATTAAAAGAAGATAAAGCTGATATTTTCTTCATTGATTTAGAAATTAAAGACATAATTAATGGTTTAGATGAAGATGTTTTCAAAAAAATAATTGAAAAATTGCAAAATGGGCAAAATGTAGCAATTCATTCTTCATATATAAACAAAGAAATTTTAGATGAAAATGATTTAAACCAATTAATTGACGCAGGGATTGCAAAAGACGAATTTATTGGAAAAATTACAGATTTTCTTGCTCAGCTTGTTGATGAAATAAATGAACTATGCGATTTTGTTTTAATATTGGTTGGCGGAGAAACTTCATATAAATGTGCATATAAAATTAATTCTAGTTACTTAGATGTTTTAGATGCGATTTTACCTGCTGTGCCACTATGCAAAAGCAAAAATGGAAAATATATTGTGACAAAATCAGGTAATTTTGGTACAGTTAATACTTTAAGCGAAATAATAGATTATTTTAACAAAAATGAAAACTTATAAAATTGCAATTACAACAGGTGATAAATTTGGAATTGGTAAAGAAATCACCAAAAAAGCGCTAGATTTTTTAAAACCCGATAAAGAAGATATCTTGATTATTGGTGAAAAAATAGATGTTGATTATGATTTTGCTGAAATAGATGAACCTCAAAATGGTGCTTTTTGTTATAAATCTCTTGAATATGCTTGCAATTTAGCTAAAAAAGGCGCAGTTAAAGGGCTTGTAACTTCTCCCGTTTCAAAATTTGAGCTTCATAAATCAGGTTATAAGTTCAATGGTCAAACAGAAATCATTGAAAAATTATTGGCTAAAGATAATCAAAAAGCACAGATGATTTTTATTGCAGATGAATTAAAAGTTATGCTTTTAACTCGTCATTGTGCGCTAAATGAAGTAAAATTAACGATTGAAAATGTTGTTTATCAAGCTGAAATTTTAAACAATTTTTTAATTGAAAAATATAATATAAAAACTCCTAAAATTGCTCTTTGTGCTTTCAATCCGCACTGCGGAGAAGGGGGGATTTTAGGCATGGAAGAAATAGAAATTTTAAACCCTGCGGTTGAAATTTTAAATCAAAAAGGAATTTCAATAACAAAGCCAATTAGTGCGGATGCATTATTTGCTCGAGTTGGAAAAGAATATTTAAACAAAGAAAAATTAAGCTATGACGCAATTTTAGCTTGCTACCATGATCAAGGACTTTGCCCGATTAAAGCGCTAGCGTTTGATAATGCGATTAATACAACAATTGGACTTAACATCATAAGAACTTCACCCTCATCAGGCACTGCTTATGATATTGCAGGAAAAGGAGTAGCTAATCCTGATAGCATGATTGAAGCTATTAAATTGGCAATGAAATTAAGCTAATATTGTTTATTGTTGTCGTTTTAGAACTTTGCTTATGAAAAATAGAAAGCTCGTTTGTGCGCTGGCTTTGCGCCTGTTTGCTCCTGTGAAATCAAAGATTTCTACGTCGCCATAGTCCAGTATTCGCGCAAGCCCGCCACGTCATCCGTGCCGTGCAAGCGCTCAACATCCTTATGCCTGCGCTTTGCTCATTGGGCGAAGTCTCGCCACAATTCGCTTTGCGCAGGTA